>NZ_JBHXKA010000103.1:0-29686 GCF_042722885.1 Streptomyces sp. NPDC058401 | reverse complement strand
CCGTCCGTCGTACCGCGGCCACGCGCTAGCCTCAGCCACCACCGACACCGTCTGGGAGGCTCCCGATGAACGCAGCTGTCCGGCACGAACCGCGCACCGCGGAACGGGAGTACGACCTCGTGCTCTTCGGAGCGACCGGGTTCGTGGGGGCGCTGACCGCCGAGTACCTCGCGGTGCACGCCCCCGCGGACTGCCGCTGGGCCCTCGCGGGACGCGACCTCGCGAAGCTGGAGCGGCTGCGCGAGCGACTGACCGCCCTCGACCCGCGCTGCGCGGACCTGCCGCTGCTGCGCGCGGACGCCCAGGACGCCGCGGCCACCCGCGAACTGGCCGCCTCCACCCGCGTGCTGGCCACGACCGTGGGGCCGTACGTCCTGTACGGGGCCCCGCTGGTGGCCGCCTGCGCCGCGGCGGGCACCGACTACCTGGACCTGACCGGCGAGCCGGAGTTCGTCGACCGGATGTACGTCGAGCACGACGCACGGGCCCGCGAGAGCGGCGCCCGGATCGTGCACGCCTGCGGGTTCGACTCCGTCCCGGCCGACCTCGGGGCGTACTTCACGGTCGGACAGCTGCCGGCCGGGGTACCGCTGACCGTGGACGCGTTCGTGCGCTCCAACGCCCTGTTCTCGGGCGGCACCTTCACCACCGTGCTCACCGCGCTGGGCCGCGGACCGCAGAACCTGGCCGCCGCCCGCGCGCGCCTCATCCACGAGCCCCGGCTGCTGGGCCGGCGGGTACGGGTGCCCGTGGGCGCCCCGCGCTTCAGCCGGGAGACCGGCACCTGGGCGCTGCCGCTGCCCGTCCTGGACGTGCAGGTCGTGGCCCGGTCGGCGGCCGCGCTGGAGCGGTACGGCCCGGACTTCCGCTACCGGCACTACGCCTCCGTGCGGCACCTGCCGGTCGCCGTGGGCGGTACGGCCGCGGTCGGCGGGGTGGCCGCCCTCGCGCAGATCCCGCCGGTGCGGCAGTGGCTCGCGGACCGCTGGGAGCCGGGCCAGGGCCCGGACGCGGAGCGGCGGGCGCGGAGCTGGTTCAGCGTGCGGTTCGTGGGCGAGGGCGGCGGCCGGCGGGTCTTCACCGAGGTCTCGGGCGGCGACCCGGGGTACGGGGAGACCGCGAAGATGCTGGCGGAGTCCGCGCTCTGCCTGGCCTACGACGCCCTGCCCGAGCTCTCCGGCCAGCTGACCACCGCCGTGGCGATGGGCGACGCCCTGCTGGACCGGCTCCGACACGCGGGCATCCGCTTCCGGGTGGCGGCTTCCGACTGAGCCGCGCTCGCGGTCGCGGGGGCGGGGCCTACTCCGTGGCTTCGCGCAGGGCCCGCCGGCACAGGGAGTCGGCGTGCCGGGTGCTCTCCGGGATCCGGAAGCGGGGGCTCAGCGCCAGGGCGTGCGCGCAGGCGTTGTCCAGGGACACCCGGTGGCCCACGGAGACGTACACGGGCTTGATCCCGTCCTGCGTGCGCAGGGCCCGCCCCACGACCTCGCCGTCGGGCGCGCGCAGCGGGGAGAGGTCCCCGCGGCGGGCGCCCGGTTCCTCGTACGTGAAGGTGAACGGGTTCTTCGCCACGCCGATGGCGGGCAGCCCGGTGACCACGCCGAGGTGGCAGGCGAGCCCGAAGCGGCGCGGGTGGGCCAGCCCGTAGCCGTCGCAGACGACCAGACCGGGCGTGACCGTCAGCGCCTCCAGCGCGGCGAGCACGGTCGGCAGCTCGCGGAAGGCCAGCAGTCCGGGCACGTAGGGGAAGCTGACGCGGCCGACGGAGGTGGCCTCCTCGACGACCCGCAGGGTGGCGGCGTCGAGGACCACGGCCGCGGCGGCCACCAGGTCGCGCTCGTCGTCGTAGGCCACGTCCACCCCGGCGATCAGCCCTTCGCCGGGCGGGGGTCCGGTTTCGGTCAGGACGACCCGGTCGCGCAGTTCGTCTTGTATCGCCTTGGCCTCGGCCTCGTCGGCGGGGGTCTTCGCTCTCGTCATAGTGGTGCGAGAGTAGCCTGGCGATCATGTTCGTCATGGAGCTCTCCTACACCGCGCCCCTCGAAGCCGTCGAAGAAGAGATGGACGCGCACCTCGCCTGGCTGGACGGCTATTACGCCGCCGGCATCTTCCTCGCCTCGGGCCGCAAGGTCCCGCGCGACGGGGGCGTGATCCTGGCCGGCGGGGTGTCCCGCGCGGAGATCGAGAAGATCGCGTCCGAGGACCCCTTCACGGTGGCGGGGGTCTGCGCCTACCGCATCACCGAGTTCCTCGCGACGAAGACCTCGTCGGACCTGGCGACGGTACGGGAGAACCCGGCGCTCTAGGCCGGTCCGGAGCCCGCCTTGGGCCTGTGGAGTGAGCGGGAACCGGCCGTACTGCGGCCGCTCCGGGGCCTGCGGACGGGCCCCGGAGGCCCGTGCCGCCGGTCACCCTGTGCGATCACACAGGCGGGTTCAGGCCAATCGGTGACACAGCTCACTCCAGGTCGCGTGCACGGATTCGCCGGTTCACGCGTCTATCCCGTTGCCGGGCCCCCACCCCGCGGTCCGGCACGAGATCCGCCGCAAGGGAGCGAGCCTTGATCACTGTCATCGAGCAGGCCGTGCAGGCCCGACTGGTCGCCACCGCGCCGAAGGTCGACACCGTACCCGTCACGCTCTGCTACGACCGGTCGGATCCCTTCGCCGTCCGGATGGCCTTCCCCGCACCCGCGACCCTGGAGGGCGTCGAGGTCTCGTGGACCTTCTCGCGCGAGCTGCTGGAGTACGGGCTGGACCGCCCGGCCGGCTGCGGGGACGTGCGCGTGCGCCCGTACGACGCCGACCGGACCACCGTGGAGTTCCACGCCCCCGAGGGAGTCGCGATCGTGCTGATGGTGACGGCCGAACTGCACCGCTTCCTGGAGCGGGCCTCGACGATCGTGCCGCCCGGCCTGGAGCACCTGTACCTCGACATGGACCAGAGCCTCGCCGAGCTGATGCGCGACTCCTGCTGACGCGCCGGTGCGCTCCGCCCCGGCCCGTTTAATTCGCTTGCCCGCCGCTCCGGCCGCCCCGTAGCTTCGTAGACGCCCCATCGCCGTCGAAACGGAGCAGGACGTTGCTTCTCTGAGGTCCGAGACACACCGACCACCGCCCTCACCCGCGGTCTCCTGTGTCTCCCCCGCGTTGCACTCACCACTCACGCAACCTGGAGGCCTCCATGAGTCCTGCTCCCCTGTTCATCACCTGCTCCGACCTGTCCTTCGACTGGCCCGACGGCACCCCCGTCTTCGACGGGTTCCAACTGGCCGTCGGCCCCGGCCGTACCGGCCTGATCGGGCGCAACGGCTGCGGCAAGTCCACCCTGCTGAAACTCATCGCCGGGGAACTCTCCCCGACCGAGGGCCAGTTGACCGTGGCCGGCACCGTCGGCCAGCTGCCGCAGACCGTCACCTTCGACACCTCCCTACGGGTGGACGAGGCGCTCGGCGTCCACACCGCCCGGGCCGCCCTGCACGCCATCGAGGCGGGCGAGGCGACCGAGGCCAACTTCGCGGCCGTCGGCGACGACTGGGACGTGGAGGAACGGGCCCTCGCCACGCTCGACCAGCTCGGGCTCGGCCGGATCGGCCTGGACCGCACCACCGGCGAACTGTCCGGCGGGGAGTGCGTGCTGCTCCGGCTGGCCGCCCTGCTGCTGAGCCGTCCGGACGTCCTGCTGCTCGACGAGCCCACCAACAACCTCGACCTGCGGGCCCGGCGCCGGCTGTACGCGGCCGTCGAGTCCTGGTCCGGGGTGATGCTCCTGGTCAGCCACGACCGGGAACTGCTGGACCGGGTCGACCAGATCGCCGACCTGCGCGACGGCGAACTCCACTGGTACGGCGGCAACTTCACCCAGTACGAGGAGATGCTCGCGGTCGAGCAGGAAGCGGCCGAGCGGATGGTCCGGGTCGCGGAGGGCGACGTACAGCGGCAGAAGCGCGAACTGGCGCAGGCGCACGCCAAACTGGCCCGGCGCAAGCGGTACGGCCAGAAGATGTGGGACACCAAGCGCGAGCCGAAGATCGTCATGGGTGCCCGCAAGCGCGCGGCGCAGGAATCGGCGGGCAAGCACCGCATCATGCACACCGAGAAGCTGGCCGAAGCCGAGGAACGCCTCGACCAGGCGGAGCTGGCGGTGCGCGACGACGCCGAGATCCGGATCAAACTGCCCGCGACCCAGGTCCCGCCGGGCCGCCGCGTGCTCACCCTGAGCGCGCTCCACCCGGCCCACGGTGCCGCGATCGCCGGCGAGTGGGAGCTGCGCGGTCCGGAACGGATCGCCCTGGTCGGGGCCAACGGCTCGGGCAAGACCACCCTGCTGCGCACGATCGCGGGGGAACTGGCCCCGCTGTCGGGCGAGTCGGTGACCCACGTCCCGGTGCGGTTCCTGCCGCAGCGGCTCGACGTACTGGACGACGAGCGCTCGGTCGTGGAAAACGTGGCGCGGTTCGCCCCGCACGCGACGAACAACCTGATCCGGGCGCGGCTCGCGCACTTCCTGTTCCGGGGAGCGCGGGCGGACCGGCCGGCCGGCACCCTGTCGGGCGGCGAGCGGTTCCGGGCGACACTGGCGGCGCTGCTGCTCGCGGAGCCGGCCCCGCAGCTGCTCATGCTGGACGAGCCGACGAACAACCTGGACCTGGCGAGCGTACGGCAGTTGACCGACGCCCTGGACTCCTACGAAGGGGCGCTCGTGGTGGCCAGCCACGACGTGCCGTTCCTGGAGTCGATCGGCATCACGCGGTGGCTGCTGCTCGACGAAGGGCTGCGGCCGACGACGGCGGAAGAGGTCCACCAGTCGTGGCACGGGTGACCCGCGCCTGCGGTGACTAAGCCTGCCGTGAGCTGCGCTAACGCGGCAAGGGCAGTAACGCCCAGGACTTGGTGCCGCCCATCGGGGTGAGCACCGGGGTGAGCCCCCAGTCCCCGCCGCAGGCCTCGACCACCGCCGAGAGCAGCCACATCCCGCGGCTGCGGCGCCGCCGGCACTCCTCGCTCGCCTCGGGCGAGGAGTGCGCGGGGTGCTGGTCGAAGACGACGATCCGCAGCGCGTCGAACTGCCAGCGGACCTTGAGCACCATCTCCTTGTCGGGCGTGAACCGGTAGGCGCAGGCCACGAGTTCGGAAGCGGCCAGGGCCGCGTTGTCGCACAGGTCGGGCAGTCCGTGCCGGACGAGCAGGGACCGCAGCGCGCCCCGGGCGCTGCCCGCGCAATGGGCGCCGCCCGGCAGGCCTATGGAGTAGCTCAGTTTCTCCGCCCCTGGCGGGGCCTGCCGGAACTCGTGGACCGACCGCAGGCCACGGAGAGTGCCCGTCATCGTGCTGCTCCAAGGTTCTGAGGTGCTGAATGCGCTGATGGCCGTGTGGTCATACAAGAGCTCGAGGTCGCCCCGTGTGAGACTTGCGCTACCGACCGTAGCGCAACGTGGTGCACAGTGCTACTACTTGTACGACGACTTGATGTTTTCTCAGGGCATTTCCGGACTCGTGAGGGTGCACCCGCATGCCCCGGCCGGAGGAGAGGGGACCTGTGCCACCGAGGAGTACGCCGACCGCGCGTCAGCAGCGCCTGGGCTCCGAGCTGCGCAAACTCCGCGAACAGTCGGGCATGACGGTGCAACAGGCCGCGGCGCTCATGGGGGTGGACCGCACCAGGATCCCCAACATCGAATCCGGCCGGATCGCCATCGGCGCCGAGCGTGTCCGCACCCTCGCCTTCAACTACGACTGCCCCGACACGGGGCTGGTCGACCTGCTCGCCTCCATGGCCCAGGAGCGCGAGAAGGGGTGGTGGGAACAGCACCGGGGCATGCTGCCGCCCGCGCTCCTGGACATCTGCGAACTGGAGCACCACTCCGTCGCGTTGCACACCGCCGTGACCACGCACATACCCGGACTGCTGCAGACCGAGGCGCACGCGCGGGCCGTCTTCGACACCGCCAACCCGCCGCTGCCCGAGCCCGACCTGCAGGCGCGGCTCGCCCTGCGGATGCACCGCCAGCAGGTGTTCGCGCGCGAGGCGCCGCCGCTGTACGAGGCGGTCGTGCACGAGGCGGCGCTGCGGATGCAGTTCGGCGGTCCCAAGGTGGCACGGGCGCAGCTCGAACACATATTGGAACAGTCGGAGCGGGCGCGTACGACCGTGCGCGTGATTCCGTTCACCGCCGGCGGGTTCCCCGGCGCCGGCCAGTCCTTCACGTACGCGGCCGCCACGATCAGCGAGCTGGACACCGTGCAGCTGGACAGTTCGCACGGCTCGATGTTGCTGGATTCGCAGATGAAGCTGCTCCGCTACCGGGGCCTGCTGGAGCGGCTGCGCTCCCTGGCACTGCCGGCCCGCGACTCCCGCGATGTCATCCGCGCCCTCGCACAGACCCTCTGACCGGGCCGACCGGCCGACCGGCTGACTGACCACCTGACCGGATCCGACGAGGAGACGAGAGAACGACATGGGCACGACGACCACGACCGCGACCACCCCGGCGACCCCGTCGGCGACGGCGGGCATCGCCTGGGACGAGGCCTTTTGCAGCGAGGGGGCGAACTGTTTC
This sequence comes from Streptomyces sp. NPDC058401, assembly GCF_042722885.1. Taxonomy (NCBI): domain Bacteria; kingdom Bacillati; phylum Actinomycetota; class Actinomycetes; order Kitasatosporales; family Streptomycetaceae; genus Streptomyces; species Streptomyces sp. NPDC058401. The sequence continues at coordinate 23,127 of NZ_JBHXKA010000103.1, read as the reverse complement.
CGCTTCGGGCGGGACGCCGAGGGGAAGGCGTACATCGGAACCACCGAGTCCGCCGCCTACGTCACCGACTCGATCGATGCGCTCCGTGCGCTGATCTCGGCCGTCAAGGCGGGAGCAGCGGACCACCTGCTCGCGTGACTTTAGTCCCTTCAGGCCACGCCACACCCCCTTCGAACTGCGCAGATAACGGGATGTAACCGGACATAGGTCCCTGTGGGGCTTGGCTGGTCTTGATGTCGCGCTTAACCTACGACTCCGTAGGCTACGGAACCGTAGGTAATTCGCTTTGCACTCAGGAGTACCCGTGACGATCACCTCTCCCCACCTCGGCAGCTCGGAGGCGTGGACGGACGCCAAGCTGCTGTTCGCGCTGGAAGAGGTGGTCGAGAAGGAACTCAACCGCCATCTGAAGGTCACCAAGGACTGGATGCCCCACGAGTACGTCCCGTGGAGCGACGGCCGGAACTTCCCCGGTTTCTTCGAGGACGGCGAAGCCTGGGACCCGCAGCAGTCCAAGGTCACCGAGATCGGCAAGATCGCGCTCGTCGTGAACCTGCTGACGGAGGACAACCTCCCCAGCTACCACCACGAGATCGCCTCCCTTTTCGGCCGCAACGGCGCCTGGGGCACCTGGGTGCACCGCTGGACCGCCGAGGAGGGCCGTCACGGCATCGTGATGCGCGACTACCTGCTGGCCTCGCGCGCCGTGGACCCGGACAAGCTCGAAGCATTCCGGATGCAGCACATGTCGGAGGGGTTCGAGTCCGACAACCGGCACTCGATGCTCCACTCCGTGGCGTACGTGGCCTTCCAGGAGCTCGCGACCCGCATCTCGCACCGCAACACCGGCCACCAGTCCGGTGACCCGGTCTGCGACCGCATGCTGGCCCGCATCGCGCAGGACGAGAACCTGCACATGGTCTTCTACCGCAACCTGCTGGGCGCGGCCTTCGAGCTCGCCCCGGATCTGACGATGCAGGCCGTACGGGACGTCGTGGTCGACTTCCGGATGCCCGGACACGGGATGCCCGGCTTCGAGCGGATGGCCGCGCAGATGGCGATCGGCGGGGTCTACAACCTGCGGATCCACCACGACGACGTGCTGAGCCCCGTGATCCGCTTCCTGAAGATCATGGACATCGACGGCCTCGGCCCCGACGGGCAGAAGGCCCAGGAGGAGCTGGGCCTGTTCATGGACGGCCTGGACTCCGAGGCCCGCAAGTTCGACGAGCGGCTCGCCGCCCGCGCCGCCCGCATCGCGGCCCGCAAGGCCTGATCGCACGACCTGACCGGTTTCCGCTCGCTCGGGCGGGTGACGGCGATTGCCCTGGCAGAGCCCCGCTCTGCCAGGGTTTCGCGTCATGACCGCCATGACGCCGCTCCAGGTCGAGATCGACCAGCTGGCCCGCCTCACCAACGCCCTGGACACCTCGCTGACCGCGCTGCGCGAGGCCCGGCGGGAGCTGGACCACGTACGGGCCGACCAGTTGGGGACGGCTGACCTCGACGCGGCGTGCGACGGCTTCCAGGAAAGATGGGGCCACGGCACCAAGGAGCTCGCCGGGCGGATCAAGACCGTACGCGAGGGCGTGCGCCGCAGCGCCGCCGAGTACGCGGAGCTCGAAGAGGCCATCCGCGCGGCCTTCCGGCAGGCGGCGGCGGCCCGTGACTGACTCCCCCGCGGCCGGCCCTTCCTCGGCGGGCTCCCCCTCGGCCGGCTCCTCCGCCGGTCCCTCCGCGGCCGGCCCTTCCTCGGCCGGTCTGGCCGCGCTCGGCTTCGACCCGGCGCCGGGGAGCCCGGACGCGGTACGGGCCCTGGCGAAGAAGCTCCGCTCCTCCGCGGACAGCCTCGCGGAGACCTCCCGCGTCGTCGACGCCCTGGTCTCCCACAGCTCGGCCTGGCAGGGCGAGGCCGCCACCGCCTTCCGCGCCTCACTGTCGCAGGAGCTGCCCCGCCACCTCCACGCGGCCCACGCCTCCCTGGCGGAGGCGGCGCGCAGGCTGACCGGCTGGCACGACACCCTGGCCGCCCACCGCAGTCTGGCCGCCGGCTACGCGTCCCGGGCGGCCGCGGCCACCACCGAAGAGGCGCTCGCCGACGCCCGCCGCCTGGCGCGCGAACTGGCCTCGGAGCACTCGGCGGCGGCCCGCAGGGTGGCGGACACGCTGACCGCGACGGCGCAGCGGCTGGCTCCGAAGGAGCCCGGGGTGCTGGAGTCGGTCTGGAACAAGATCGTCGAGGATCCGGCCGACGCCCTCTCGAACGCCGCGGCCGTTCTGGGAGCGGCCGGTGCGGGCATCGCCCTCTTCTTCCCGCCGGCCGGGATGGCGGTCATGCTCGTCGCGGGCGGGCTCTCGCTGGCCGCCCTGACCGCGCACCTCGCCGACCCCGGCTTCCGCAAGCCGCTGACCGAGGGATTCACCCGGGGCAAGTTCGACGCCGCGTTCTGGAAGAACGGCGTGACCCTGCTCGGCGACGGCCTCGGGGCCGTACCGGGCGTGGCCGCGGTCGCCTCGGGCGCGCGGGCCGGTACGGTCGCGGCCCGCGCGGCCATGGCGGTGCCGGAGGCCGGCGCCCTGGCGGGCGTCTCGCCGGGCGCGGGTGCCTTCGCCCGCACGACGTGGAACACCGCGGACGAGCTGCGGAAGGTGGAGAACCCGCTCTCCTCGTGGGCGCTGCGGTCCTCGACGCCCGAGGTCAGGGAGCGGGTGGGGGTGGCCGTGGCCGCCACCGGAGCGGCCACGGCCGCCGCCGACTACACCGGTGACGACCCGGCCGTGGACCGCGGCTCCACGGCGGTGGACGGCACCCGCCTCGTCGTGGAGGACGGTCCGTCCACGGCCGCGAAGACAGCCCGCCTGTGGACGCTGGTGCAGCCGTGACGCACCACGCCGTCCCACCGGTCTGGTTCCGGCTGCCTCCCGGATTCCACGACATCGGCCCCGAGGACCGGAGCGCCCTGGAGGAGGTCGCCGGTGCCCTGGCGGCCCTGGGCGGCTCCGTCGACGGCGCGGGTACGGGTACGGGTACGGGAGGGGATACCGGAGCCGGTGCGGCGGGGTCGCAGCTCGCCGGGCTGATGGACAGCCTCGACGCACTCGCCGGCCAGCCCGGACTGCACCTGGTCCACACCGCGGTCGGCCTCCATCCCGAGGGCCCCGAGGCCGTCTCGACCTCGCTGTTCACCCTCACCGCCCGGGCCTCGGACGAGGCCGGAAGCGGGGCCGGAGCCGGAGCCGGTGTGGCACGGACGGCCCTGGCACTCGCCCGCTCGGCCCCCGGGAGCGGCTCGACGCGCAGGTTCCTCGATCTGGCCTCGGGCCTCCCGTGCGCCCTGGTCAGCGGGGTCGTCCCGGCCCCCGGTACCGGCCGGGGGCTGTTCCAGGGCAGGGCCGTCACGGCCCATCCGGAGGGACGCCACCTGTTCCTGCTCGACCTGACCAGCGCGGCAGCCGAGCACGCAGCCGCGTACACCGACGTCCTCGAGGCGATCGCGCACACGATCGCCTTCGCCGATCCGAGGCCGCCAGGGCCGCCGAAGCCCGGCGGCGCCGGGACCTCGCGGATCCTGGAACTGCTGGGGTGACGCCGCCGCCGGCCCGCGCCCTTCGGGTCAGGGCCGGCGGCGCAGGGCCTGGCGCTCGGACTCGGACAGGCCGCCCCAGACGCCGAAGCGTTCGTCGTTGGTCAGGGCGTAGTCCAGGCAGGCCTTGCGGCCCTCGCAGGCCCCGCACAGCCGCTTCGCATCGCGCAGCGAGGAGCCGGGCTCCGGGAAGAAGAAGCCCGGACCCGTCTGGGCGCAGAGGGCGAGCTCGTACCAGGCCGGGGCGGCGGTATCGGTAGCGGTGGTGTTCATCGACATGCCGCAGAGCCTGTCCGCCGGTGATGGACGTCCGATCAACGCCTGATCAACAACACAGAGTGAACGACCGTGCGTGCGATGACTTCGGTACCATGGCGGTATGGCAGACGGACGCGTGGAGCGCGGGAACCAGACGCGGCGGACCGTCCTGGAACGGACGATGAGCATCGCCTCGGTGGACGGCCTGGAAGGGCTGTCCCTGGGGAAGATCGCCACGGATCTGGGACTGAGCAAGAGCGGCGTGTTCGCCCTCTTCGGCTCCAAGGAGGAGCTTCAGCTCGCCACCGTGCAGGCCGCCCGGGCCGTCTTCGTCGAGCAGGTCGTACGGCCCGTGCGGGACGAGCCCGCCGGACTCGCCAAGGTGTGGCGGCTGTGCGAGACCTGGCTCGGCTACTCCGGCCGGCGGGTCTTCCCCGGCGGCTGCTTCTTCTACTCCGCGTCCGCCGAGTTCGATTCGCGTCCCGGGCCCGTCCACGACGAGATCGCCAAGATCCGCGGCGACTGGACCCGCTACCTCGTGCGGCTGCTCGACGAGGCCCGGCTGGCGGGCGGGTTCCGCGAGCCGGCCGCGGTCGATGCCGAGGCCGTCGAGCAGCTCGCCTTCGAGATCATGGCGATGATGGAGCTGGCCAACGCGCACTCCGTGCTGCACGAGGAGACCACGGCCTACGACCGGGCCGCCCGCGGCATCCTCGCCCGGCTGCGCGCGGCGGCGGCCGCCCCGGAGGAACTCCCGGAGCGGCCGCCCGTACTCGCCTTCCCGGTCGCCGGTTTCTCCGCCGGCGACGCCCCGGCCGTCAGCCTGCCGGCCGCGACCGATCCGGCCGCGACCGGCCGCTGAGCTTCATCGCGGCGCCCACGACCGCCGCGGCGAGCGAGGAGAGCGCGATCAGCAGGAAGATCCCGCTCCAGTGCTCGCCGGGGCCTCCCCCGGTGAGCAGGGCCGCCGTAGCGGCGACGCCGAGCGCCCCGCCGAGTTGGCGGGCCGTCATCAGCAGGCCGGTACCGGCCGCGAAGCGCTGAGGCGGCAGTCCGACCGAGGCCGTGGTCGACAGGGCGGTCAGCACGGCTCCGATGCCGAGACCGCCGAGGAGCGCGGAGGGCAGGAAGATCTGGGCGTACGAGGTGGACTCCGCGACCCAGCCCCACATCAGCAGGCCGTTGGCGGCGAAGAGCAGCGATCCGATGGTGACGGCGGCCCATTGGAAGCGGGCGGGGACCCGGCGGCCGACGACGAGGGCGCCCGCCATGGCGAGGACGGCGCCCGGGGTGACACCGAAGCCGGCCTGCAGGACCGAGTAGTCCCAGCGCTCGACGAGGTAGGACGGGCCCATCAGCAGCCACGCGTACATGGCGACGCCGAAGAGCAGGGCGCCGACGGTGGAGCGGGCGAACAGGGGGTCGCGCCACAGGTCGCGGTCGACGGCCGGGGCGGGATGACTGCGCGAGCGGCGCAGCGCGAGGGTGCCCGCCAGGGCCCCGCCGATGACCAGGACGAGCACCTTCGGGTCGGTCCAGCCCCACTCCGTGCCCTGGGAGAGCCCGGCCACCACTCCCCCGATGCCGAGGGCGAGGGCCGTCGTACCGACGGGGTCGGGCAGGCGGTGCGCGGTGCGCGGCTCCGCGGGGATGGCGCGGGCGGAGGCCCAGGCGACGGCCAGTCCGAGCGGGAGGTTGATGAGGAAGATCGCGCGCCAGTCCCACCACTCGACGAGCAGTCCGCCGATGCTCGGGCCGACGGCGGCGGCCAGTCCGCCGGCCGCCGACCAGGCGCCGAGGGCGGCGGCCCGGCGGGCGGGCGGGGTGTGGGCGAGTACGAGGCCCAGCGCGGCGGGGATCATCCCGGCGGCGGCCGCTCCCTGGAGTGCGCGGGCCACGATGAGCAGTTCGGCGGTGGGGGCCGCGCTGGCGGCGAGCGAGGTCAGGGTGAAGGCGAGGGTCGAGCCGAGGAAGAGGGCCCGGCGGCCCAGGGTGTCGGCCAGCCGGCCGGCCGCGGCGAGCAGGGCGGCGAACAGGACGGCGTAGGCGCTGACGACCCAGGTCAGGCGGGCCAGCGACACCTCGGGGAAGGCGCGGCGCAGGTCGGGGAAGGCGACGTTGACGACAGTGGCGTCGAGGAAGGCGAGAAAGGTGACGGCACTGGCCAGCGCGAGCACCCGCCCGCCCCCGGGGCCCTCCGCGGCTTCCTGCCGGGGGCCGGGGAGGGCCCCCGGAGCGGGCGCGGAGCCGGGGAGGGGCTTGGCGGCGGAGCCGGAGCCGGGCGCGGACCGGGAGCCGGGCGCGGACCGGGAGCCGGGCGCGGACCGGGAGCCGGGCGCGGGCACAGAGGCGGGCCCAGGCACAGAGGCGGGCGCGGCTCCGGGCCCGGAGGCGGCGATGGGCGCGGGTGCGCCGGGTTCGGGGCGGGTGGAGGTCATCTGGTGGCTCCTGCGGTCTCGGCCGGGCCGGCCGAACGGGTCTGCGAGGGGGTTGCGCTGAGGAACTCGACGGCGGCCCCGATGACTTCCGGGTCGAGGAGGATGCGGCGGTGGCCGAGTCCGCTCGTCTCGATCAGCCGGGCCCGCTCCCCGTAGGCCGCCGCGATGGCGCGGGACTGGGAGGGGGCCGCGGTGTCGTCGTCCGCGTCGTGCACGAGGAGGATCTCCGAGGGGACTTCCTCGGGGTGGCGGCACGCGTCGAAGCGGGGCCATACGTCGGGCTCGGCGGGGAAGAGCCGGCGCTGGACGTGGCGCCGCAAGGCGTCCTCGACGGCCTGGTTCACGCCGAGCATCGCGCGGAACCGTGCGGTGAGGAAGTCGAAGTCGGCGATGGCGCCGATGCCGACGATCCGGTCGGCCCGGATCCCGTCCCGCAGCGCGAAGAAGGTGGACACCACCCCGAAGGAGTGGGCCAGGACGGCCGAGAACTCCCCGTACTGCGACTGCAGTCGGCGGATGATCTCGCGCTGCCGGAGGATGGTGGTGGCCCGGCCGCCGGACGTGCCGTGACCGGGAGCGTCGAAGGAGACCACGGTCCGGCCCTCGGCCAGCAGCGCCTCGACGAACCCGGCGAAGCGCGAGGCGCGCGAGGTCCAGCCGTGCACGATGAGGACCGGCCGCTCGCCGTCGCCCCAGCGGTACGTGGTCACGGGTATCCCGTCCACGACGAGCCGCCCGGTCACGGCCCGGGCCATGACCCCGGCCTCGCCCGGCTTCACCTTCGGCCGGCCGAGCGGCCGCACGAACAGCGCGAACGCCACCCGCCCGACCGGGCCCGGGGCGACCCGGGCGGTGATGTTGAGGGTGGTGCTCAGGAGTGAAGCCATGGGGTGCATGCCCGGTTCTCCGGATCTCCTCAGAGTGGCCAGCCGGTGCCGGCTTGGCAGGACGATGGCAAAATATTAGCACGACCGTTCGTGTTGTTATAGATGGATCAAGCGAGCATGCTTCCGGGCAGGGCCGGCCCCGCGAACGACGGTAGACGACGCCGATCCGCAAACCAGGACGAACTACCTTCCCCATCAGCGAATGTGATGACCGTTCCCCGCCGGGCGGCCCGGGCGCAGCCGGGGGGTAGCCCCCCTCGGGGCGGGTGGGCCGCCGGATGTCCCCGGCCCCCGGCCGCCCCGGATCCTGGCCTGAGTCAAGGAAGACTTCTGCGAACGGGGACAGCACGATGACCGGTACGCGCCCAGGCACAAGCTCCCTCACACACCCGCGCAAAGGCATGCGGCACCGGCGCGCGGCCGCGGCGGCAGTGCTCCTCGCCCTCGTGGCCACCACCGCAGGCCCCGCCGCGGCCGCCACCGCCGGACCGGGCCGCCCACCCACCGGACCGGCCGGACCGGTCGGGATCTGGCGGCTCGACGGCTACGGCACCGTGCTCCGCGTGGAGTCCGGACGGCTCCAGGAGTACCAGGTCACCGGGATCAGCTGCCTGCCCGGCGCGAGCGCGCGGCGGGTACCGGGCAGCGGGAGCTCCCCGGCCTTCCGCTACGCCACCGAGGACGGCGAAGTGCTCACCGTGCGCCCCGGATCGGTGCACGTCGAAGGCTCGGTCGGCGACCGCGCGACCCGGCGCCTCACCTCCCTGCCCGAGCGCTGCCGCGCCGCCCAGGAGCCCGGCCCCGCCGCGGACCCGGTCGCCACCTTCGACGTGTTCTGGCAGACCTTCGCGGAGAACTACCCCTTCTTCGCCGCCAAGGGCGTCGACTGGAAGGCGGTACGCGAGAGCCACCGTCCCCGCGTACACGCCGGCACCACCGAGAACGAACTCTTCGCCGTCTTCAGGGACATGCTCGCCCCGCTGCACGACGCACACGTCCACCTCTCCGACGGCGGCGACCGGTTCTTCGGCGAGGTGCGCCCGGGCACCGTGATGCCGACCCTCGAACTCGAGACCCGCGTCAAGGAGTACATCCAGGAGGTGGACCTCGGCGGCCGGGCCCCGCAGGAGTTCGCCCAGGGACGCGTCTCCTACGCCGACCTGCCCGACGGCCGCGGCTACCTGCGCCTGTCCGGGTTCGGCGGCTACACCGAGAGCGGTGACTTCGCCTCCGAGAGCGCCGAGCTCGACCGTGTCCTGGAGAGCGTCTTCACCACCGGGCGCACCGCCCGCCTGCGCGGACTGGTCATCGACCTGCGCATCAACGGCGGCGGCTCCGACGAGCTCGGCCTGCGCCTGGCGGCCCGGCTCACGGACCGTCCGTACTTCGCCTACGCCAAGCGCGTGCGCAACGACCCCGCCGACGCGAGCCGGTTCACCCGTCCGCAACCCCTCTACGTCCAGCCCGCGCGGGGCCCCCGCTACACCGGACCGGTCGCCGTGCTCACCGGCGGTTCCACCGTGAGCGCGGGCGAGACATTCACCCAGGCCCTCCTGGAGCGCCCCGGCCGGACGGTGCGCATCGGCAAGCCGACCCAGGGGGTCTTCTCCGACGTCCTCGGCCGCACCCTCCCCAACGGCTGGGAACTCGGCCTGCCCAACGAGCAGTTCCTGACCCGCACCGGAAGGACCTTCGACGGTCCGGGCATCCCGGTCGACATCACCACCCCGGTCTTCACCGAGGAGGAGTTCACCACCCACCACGACTCAGCCTTCACCGCCGCCCTACGCCACCTCCCCTAGGGCCTGTCGTCAGTCCTCGTGCTTCGCCCGGCTCGGCTGGACGCGCTTGGGCTCGCCCGGCATCTTCGGGTAGTCCGGGGGGTACGGCATGTCGCCGAGGCCGTGGTCGTGTTCGTGGCGGTCCGCCAGTTCCAGCGCGGCGTCCAGGGCGAAGGCGTGCTCGTCCATGTCCGCGTGCAGATCGCCCAGTTCGGCGAAACGGGCCGGCATCGTCACGATGTCGAAATCGCGCGGCTCCGCCTCGTCCAGCTCGTCCCAGCGCAGCGGCGCGGAGACCGGGGCGTGCGGCCGCGGACGGATGGAGTACGCCGAGGCGATGGTGCGGTCGCGCGCCGTCTGGTTGTAGTCGACGAAGATCCGCTCGCCGCGCTCCTCCTTCCACCAGGCGGTGGTGACCTTCCCCGGCATCCGGCGCTCCAGGTCCCGGCCGATCGCGATGGCACACCTGCGGACCTCCGTGAAGGTCCAGCGCGGCGCGATCGGCACGAACACGTGCAGGCCGCGGCCGCCCGAGGTCTTGGGCCAGCCGCGCAGGCCCAGTTCCTCCAGCAGGGCGCGCAGTTCGTGGGCGACCGCGACCGCGTGGTGGTAGTCGGTGCCCGGCTGCGGGTCCAGGTCGATGCGCAGTTCGTCGGGACGGTCGGTGTCATCCCGCCGGACCGGCCAGGGGTGGAAGGTGAGGCAGCCCAGGTTGGCGGCCCACAGGACGGCGGCCGGCTCGGTCGGGCAGATCTCGTCGGCGGTGCGTCCGCTGGGGAAGGCGATGTGGGCGGTGGGGATCCAGTCGGGCAGGTTCTTCGGGGCCCGCTTCTGGAAGAAGGACTCGCCCTCCACCCCGTCCGGGAACCGCTCCAGGGTCGTGGGGCGGTTCCGCAGGGCGCGGGTGATCCCGTCCGCGACCGCGAGGTAGTAGGCGGCCACGTCCCCCTTGGTGAGGCCGCGCTCGGGGAAGTACACCTTGTCCGGGCTGGACAGCCGGACGACTCGGCCGCCCGCCTCCAGCTCGATCGCTTTGCCCGCTGCACCCATGTGCGCCACGGTAGGCGGACCCGCCCGGCCCCGCACACCGAGCGGGGCCGGGCGCGGCGCCCCAGAATCGGAGACATGGATCTGCCGGTCATGCCACCCGTGAAGCCGATGCTCGCCAAATCCGTGTCCGCGATCCCGCCGGGCATGCAGTACGAGGCCAAGTGGGACGGCTTCCGCGCGATCGTCCACCGGGACGGGGCGGAGATCGAGATCGGCAGCCGCACCGGCAAGAGTCTGACCAGGTACTTTCCCGAGCTGGTGACGGCGTTGAAGGCGAATCTGCCCGACCGCTGCGTCGTCGACGGCGAGATCGTCGTCATCCAGGGAGGACGGCTCGATTTCGACCGGCTCAGCGAGCGGATCCATCCCGCCGCCTCCCGGGTGAAACTGCTCGCCGAGACGACCCCGGCCTCGTTCGTGGCCTTCGATCTGCTCGCCCTGGGCGACGAGGCCCTCCTCGACGCGCCGCTCACCGACCGCCGCACCGCCCTGACCCGCATGCTCTCCACAGCCCGGCCCCCCGTACACCTCGCGCCCGCGACCACCGACCCCGCGCTCGCGCGGGAGTGGTTCGAACGGTTCGAGGGCGCCGGGCTCGACGGGGTCGTCGCCAAACCCCTCGATCTCCCCTACCGGCCGGACGCCCGCCTCATGTTCAAGATCAAGCACGAGCGTACGGCCGACGCCGTCATCGCGGGTTTCCGTTTCCACAAGAGCGGTCCGATTGTCGGATCGCTGCTGCTCGGCTTGTACGACGCCCACGGCACGCTCCAGCACGTGGGCGTCTGCGCCGCCTTCCCCATGAAACGCCGTGCCGAACTGATCGACGAGCTCGAACCGCTCCGGATGCCCGACCCCGCCGGGCACCCGTGGGCCGCCTGGGCCGAGGAGTCCGCCCACGAGAGCGCCCGGCTGCCCGGGGCGCAGAGCCGCTGGACCGGAAAGAAGGACCTGTCCTGGGTGCCGCTGCGCCCCGAGCGGGTCTGCGAGGTGGCCTACGACCACATGGAGGGCGACCGCTTCCGACACACGGCCCAGTTCCGCCGCTGGCGCCCCGACCGCACCCCCGACAGCTGCACGTACGACCAGCTCGAGGAAGTGGTGCGCTACGACCTGGATGCGGTGCTGGGCATCAAGGACACTTAGACACGTCCGACGATCTACGCGACCGACCGGGGCACGTTCCTCGTCCAGAGCAAGAAGGCCATTGCCGATGGCAGCATCCAGCACCCTCGCCGAGCTGTTCGAGAGGTTCCGGCACGAAGCCTTTCGCCTGGAGACCCTGGACGATTACAGCGGCTCGGGGAACGTGGACGCCTACCGGGCCTTCCAGGCCGGTCGGCCACAGCCCGAGGGCTACAACGCCGCATGGCTCGCGGAGCTGCGCGGCCTGGCTCACGAGGGTAAGCGGGTGTACCGCGTGCACGTCCTCCGGCGGCCGCTCACGGAGTACCTCCGCTTCGAGCTGGGCTGGGGCTACCGGACGAACATGACCGGCGGGGAAGAGCACGGCGAGTGAACAAGGCCAACGCCTTACTGACTGGAATCCGCGAATCATTACGGCGGCTCCCGGCCACAAGCTTGATGGTGTTCATGCCGCACCAGCGATCATGAACGGATCCTGCGAGTGCGTCGATTGCCGCGTACATGTCCGCATCCTCGGCGTTGGTACGTCAGGTCATCGGCACACGCACTTGGGCTGAGGACCATTGTCGGACCGCCCGGTTCCGGTCGTCAGCGGGCCGTCAGTTCCTCCCACTCCGCACGGCTCGGGCCGGCGGTGTGGGGGGTGTAGTCGGGTCGCGCCGCCAGCCAGCGCGCCACCCGGGCCCGGATCTCCGGGTCGGCGTAGGTTCGCTCCGGCGGATCGGCCAGGTGCCGGACCCGGGCGCGCGCCCGCATCACCTCCGGGTCCTCCAGGGCGCAGTCGAACAGCGCGGCCACCTCGCGGGCCGTCCCCCCGCGCGCGGCGCGGGTCGCGAGGCGTTCACCCACGGCCCCGTCCGCGATCACCTGGAAGTCGAACCACGGCTTGAGGGTGCGCACCGCCCACGCGTGGTACTCGGCGGCGAACCGCACCGAGCCCGGGTCCTGGTGGGCCGTACGGGCCACCCTGCGCGCGGCCCACAGGGTGAGTGAAGTTCCTTGGCCGAGGGTCGGGTTGGTGTGGGTGACGGCGTCTCCGACCGGTACGAACCCGCTCACCACCGGCCCCCGCTCGTCGGCCGGGGCGCTCCAGCGGTTGTCCAGGCCGGCCGCTGCCAGCACCCCGGACAGTGGTTCGGCGCCCAGCCCCAGCCAGGCCGCCCCGGGCGGGAAGGTCCGCGCGGCGGCCTCGAACACGGCCGGATCGCGCAGCGCGGAACGTGTGGCGTCCCCGGTGTGCACGAACAGGGTCACGGCGAACAGCCGGTTGTCGGCCGGGAAGACCGCGCACCCGGCGAAGCTGCCGCCCGTCACCGCCCAGGGCCGCCGCGGCCCCTCCTCGCGGCCCTCGGGCAGCCGGTACCAGCGGCAGAAGTAGGCGAGGCCCGTGCGGTGCCGCTCCACGGTGCCCGGCCGGCAGCCGATCGCGGCGAGCCACCGTTCGGAGCCGCCGCGCCGGCCGCCCGCGTCCACGACGAGGTCTCCCGCATAGACCCCCGCCTCGGTGGTCACTCCCGTCACCCTGATCCCGGATGCATCAGCCCCGGACTCGCCCGAATCCCCCGAACCCACCTCCGCGATCAGCCCGTTCACCGGCTCCCCGTACCGCGCGACCACCCCCGGCTCGGCCCGTACCGCCGTGGCGAGCGCGCTCTCCAGCACGATCCGCCGTGCCTGGAGCATCACCAGGTCCTCGTCGCCGGGCCGCGCGGGCGGGCGTACGTCGAACCAGTCCAGCTCGTGCCGCTCCCGGGCTCCGAGCCGGAGCATCTCGGCGTGCACGTCCGGCAGTTCCTCGCGCAGCACGCCCCGCGCGGCCCCGAGCAGTACGTGCGGCTGGTTCGCCTGGGGCACCGTCGCCCGGTGCCAGCCGAAGAAGTCCCGGTCGAGCGCGGTGCCGGGGGCGCGCGGATCGCGTTCGAAGAGCTCGGCCGTGTGTCCGTGACGCGCCGCGAGCAGCGCGGTGGCCAGCCCTCCTATGCCCCCGCCGACGACCAGCACGTGTGCCATGGAGCCCCCCTTGGGCCGATCGGACCCGGTGGAGCGGCCGACCGGTTGATTCGCCGAGCCGATGCGCCGTACGACGATCGGACCGCGGGAAGCCTGCGCGGGCGGCGCCCTGCCGAAACCCCGCACGGCCGGCCGGGACGTAAGGTCGCAGCCGGGCCGCTCCGCACGCCACCGCCCCGCACACCGATCCACCGATCCACCGAAGGACAGCCATGAGTTCAGAAGCCGGCGAACCCACCGCACGCGCCGTCCCCCGCCCCCACGCCATCGTCGGAGTCGGCGTGGTCGTGGTCGGCCACGACGGCCGGGTGCTCCTCGGCCAGGCGCACGACGGCCGCTGGGAACTGCCCGGCGGCAAGGTGGACCCCGGGGAGGGCTTCGAACAGGCCGCCTCCCGCGAACTGGCCGAGGAGACCGCGCTGCGGGCCGCCCCCGAGGCGATCCGGATCGTCTCGATCCTGCTCAACGCCGACGCCGACCCCGGCTCCGGCTCCGTCTCCGGCCTGACCCGGCTGACGGCCGCCGCCGTCACCTCGGCGGCCGAGGGCACCGCCACGGTCACCGAGCCCCACAAGATCGCCCGCTGGTCCTGGTTCGCCCCGGCCGAGATCCCGGCCGCCCTCTTCGCCCCGTCCGCGGCGGCCCTGCGCGCGTGGCGGCCCGATCTGGTGCCGCACCTCCCGTACGTGGCCTCGTACGGCTATCCGACCACGGCCGCCCCGGACCAGGCGGGCGCTCCGGGACCGGGTCCGGGTCCGGATCCTGGTCCGGATCCGGATCCTGGTCCGGATCCTCGCTGACGACCTGACGCGGGCCGCCACGCGGGCTCGGTCCGCTGCCCGCCTGGACGGGGCCCCCGGCCCGGCCCTCCCCCGTGCGGCGGGGGCGGGTCTCAGACCGCGGTCACCGCCGCCGTCGTCGTGGCCACGGCGATGGCGGCCATCGCCATCTGCATGTCTCGGATGGCGGTGTGGATGCTCCCGGCCGCCCACTGCCCGTCGGCGATCGCCGCCGTGCGGGCGGTGATCTCCTTGCGCGGGATCCCCGGGAAGGCCAGTCCGTGCAGGCCGGCGGCGTGGATCACCGCGATGAGGCTCGCGGTGCGCTCGTCGGGCTCGGCGCCCTTGGCGACCGCGGCGGCGAGCCGCTCGCGCAGTTCGCGCTCGGCCGCTCCGTCGGCCTCGGGATAGCGGCGTACCGGGAACACCCCGAGGGCCTTGCGCCGCTCCTCCACGACCACCCCGCGCCCGACGAGCCGCTCCACGACCGGGGCGACGGCCTTGGCCTGGTCCTTCGTCAGCCATTCGGTGACCCGGCGCTTGCTCCGGTCGCGCATCCAGGCCCGTAGCAACTCGACGCGGCCGTCGAGGAGTTCCTCCCCGGTGGGCGGGGCGTCCAGCAGCTCCAGGTACTTGCCCGAGACCTGCACCCGCTCCGCGAGGACCAGTTCGAGCAGGAGGGCGCCCGCCACGGCCCAGCCCACGGCCTGCCGCTGCTTCACCGACCCGGACTCGTCGTCCAGCGACAGCAGCATGATCTCTTCAGCCAGCGTGACCCGCATCCGGCACCCCCGCACCCGTAGAACCTGTAGACCCCGTAGGACCTGTAGAACGCTCAGAACCTCTTTCCCACCAGACGCCCGGGCACGCCGGGAAGTTCCCCGGCCCTCCCTACGGCCGCCCCTACGGCCGCCCCTACGGCCGTCCCGCCATCGCGCGCGGGGCGAAGTTCCCGTCCCCGAGGTCCTCCGCCAGCAGCCGCTTGGCGATCGCGTCCGCCGCGGCCCGCAGTTCCGCGCTGCGCGGCCGGCCCCGGTCCTTCTCCAGCTGGTCGCCGAGCCACTTGGCCCAGGCGCCCGAGATGACTGCCGCTTCCCGCTCCCCCGCCGGGGTCTGCGTGTAGAAGCCGTTCTGCCGCGTCATGTAGCCCTCGTCCACCATCCGTTCGAAGACCGGCAGCAGTACCTCCGGGGGCAGGTGCCGGCGCGAGGCGATGAGTCCCAGGCTCGCGTAGCCGACGGTGCGGGTCATCAGGTCCACCTGCATCACCGCCCACGCCCCCGCCATGTCCAGCCGGGTGTCCGAGGAGGTCACGATCCCGCGCGCCGTCTCGGGCCCCATGCTCCGCACCAGCTTGCCGACCGCCAGCTCCAGCAGCTTCGAGGAGTCCCCGGAGGCCGTGGCGGGCGAGCCGAAGCCGTCGCCCATGTCCGTGGAGCCGGCCCGGGCGCTGTCGCGCAGCTTGACCTGCTTGAGGAAGAGCGCGACGACGAATCCGACCACCGCCACCGGCACGGTCCACAGGAACACCGTGTGCAGGGTGTCGGCGTACGCGTTGATGACCGGCCCGGCCGCCGCCGGATCCAGTCCGTGCACGCCCTGCGGGCTCTGCGCCGCGACGCCCAGTTGCTGCGGGTCCTGGCCGGTGGCGCGGGCGGCCTCCGCCACGCCCTTCGCCAGCGCGGGCTTGAGGGTGTTGGCGTAGATCGTGCCGAAGACGGCGGTCCCGAAGGCGCTGCCGAGGGTACGGAAGAAGGTGACGCCCGAGGTCGCGGTGCCGAGGTCGGCGTAGTCCACGGTGTTCTGCACGGCGATGGTCAGGACCTGCATGCACAGGCCGATGCCGGTGCCGAGGACGAACATGTAGAGGGATTCCAGCCAGGCGCCGGACTGCGGGCCCATCCGCGACAGCAGGTAGAGCCCGATGCCCATCACGGCGCAGCCGACGATCGGGAAGATCCGGTAGTGCCCGGTCTTGCTCGTGACGTTGCCGCTGAAGATCGACGCGATCAGCAGGCCGATGACCAGCGGCAGGGTCCGTACGCCGGAGACGGTGGCCGAGTCCCCGTCCACGTACTGCAGGTACGTGGGCAGGAAGGTCATGGCGCCGAGCATCGCGAAGCCGACGACGAAGCTGAGGACGGAGCAGACGGAGAAGACGGGGTTGCGGAACAGCCGCATCGGCAGCATCGGTTGCGCGGCCCGCATCTCCACCAGGCAGAACAGCGCCAGTGCCAGGGCGCCGCCCGCGAAGAGCCCGACGATGAGCGGTGAGCTCCAGGCGTACTCGTTCCCGCCCATGCTCGTGGCGAGGATCAGCGCGCTCGCGCCGATCGCGACCATCGCGATGCCCAGGTAGTCGATGACCGGCTTGCCCGCGGCGCGCACGGAGGGGATCGTCCGCGCGGCGGCCACCACGACCAGGATCGCGATCGGCACGTTGACGTAGAACGCCCAGCGCCAGGTCAGGTGGTCGGTGAAGAGTCCGCCGAGCAGCGGCCCGATCACGGTCGCGACGCCGAAGACGGCTCCGATCGCGCCCTGGTACTTGCCGCGTTCGCGCAGCGGGATCACGTCGGCGATGAGCGCCATCGCGGTGACCATCAGTCCGCCGGCGCCGATGCCCTGGAGGCCCCGCCACACGATGAGCAGGGTCATGTTGCTCGCGAGGCCGCACAGGAACGATCCGGTGATGAAGACGATGGCCGAGACCTGGAAGACCAGTTTCCGGCCGAAGAGGTCGCCGAACTTGCCGACGAGGACGGTCGCGACCGTCTCGGTGAGCAGGTACGAGGTCACGACCCACGACATGTGGTCCCCGCCGCCGAGGTCCGCCACGATCGTGGGCAGGGCGGTGCCCACGATCGTCTGGTCCAGGGCCGCCAGCAGCACGCCGAGCATGATCGTGCCGAACACGATGTTGCGTGAGCGCCGGTCGAGCACGGGGGGCGCCGTGGCGGGTACGGCGGGGGCTGCACCTTCGGCTGTGGTCACATCTCGCACTCTCACAGCGCACCCGCCCGGCCGCATGCGGCGTTAGCCCATCCGTGCGAGGGTTCGACGGGCGTCGGCGCAGGTGGACGCCTCGTCAGCGCAGGTAGCCCAGCCCCGGATGCTCCGCCGTGTACCCGTCGACCAGCCGCCGGGCCACGGCGACCGAGTCCACGAGCGGATGCAGTGCGAAGGCCTTGACCGCGTCCGCCCGCGATCCGCTCGCCGCCGCGGCGAGGACCTCCCGCTCGGCGGCCTTGACCGAGGTCACCAGGCCCACCGCGTGCAGCGGCAGCGGATCGACGGCGACCGGGTGGGCCCCGTTGGCGTCGACCAGGCAGGGCACCTCGATGACGGCCCCGGCGTCGAGCACCGAGAGGGTGCCGCGGTTGCGGACGTTGAGGATCAGGGTGGCGCGCTCGTCCCGGGCGATGGCGCGCATCAGGGCGAGGGCCACCTGCTCGTACCCGCCCGACTCCAGGTCGCTCTCCTCGCGCTCGCCGACGCCCGCGACCTCGCGGTTCTCGGCCATGTACGTGGCTTCGCGCTCGGCCCTGGTCCGGTCCCAGGCGGCCAGCGCCGCCCCGGGCTCCTGATCCGGCCGTCCGGCCTCGGCGTAGAACCCGCGCTGCTGGTCGCGCAGGAAGGCCCCGCGCGTCTGCTTGACCTCCTGGTAGGCCCGTACGGTGTCACGGTTGAAGTAGTAGTAGTGCAGGTACTCGTTCGGGATGGCACCGAGCGAGCGCAGCCACTCGGCCCCGAACAGCCGGCCCTCCTCGAAGGATTCCAGCGCCTGCGCGTCGGCCAGCAGCCGCGGCAGTTCGTCGCGCCCGCCGATCCGCAGCCCGCGCACCCAGCCCAGGTGGTTGAGGCCGACGTAGTCGATCCAGGCCTCCTCGGGCCGGGCGCCGAGCAGCCGGGCGATCCGCCGCCCGAGCCCGACCGGCGAATCGCAGATGCCGATGACCCGGTCGCCGAGCTCCTCGGCCATGGCCTCGGTGACCACCCCGGCCGGGTTGGTGAAGTTGATCACCCAGGCCCCGGGGGCGGTACGGGCCACCCTGCGCGCGATCTCGCGGGCCACCGGCACCGTCCGCAGGCCGTAGGCGATGCCGCCCGCGCCCACCGTCTCCTGGCCCAGCACTCCCTCGGCCAGGGCGATCCGCTCGTCGGCGGCCCGGCCCTCCAGCCCTCCGACGCGAATGGCCGAAAACACGAAGTCGGCGCCGCGCAGGGCCTCGTCGAGATCGGTGGTGGCCGTGACGGCCGGGGCGTCCGCGATCCCGGCGGCCTGGTCCGCGAGCACCCGGGCCATGGCACGGAGCCGGCCGGAGTCCTCGTCGTACAGGGTCACGTGCGACACCCTGCCCTCGGCGTGATCGCCGAGCAGGGCCCCGTAGACCAGCGGTACCCGGAATCCGCCTCCGCCGAGGATCGTCAGCCGCACGCCCTTACCGCCTTTCGCAGTGCTCCGGTGCCACGTTTCGTGGCACCAGTCTCCCCCGCCCGATCACTCCACCGGCGACGGCACGGCCCGCAGCCGCGGCGGCTGGTGCTGCTGCGCGCCCGGAGCGCCCGGCAGCGGACCCGTCGCCAGGCCCTGCGGCGTGGAGAGGACCAGCGTCATCCGGGTCAGCCCCATGCCGTCGAGCATCGGGCCGGATTCCGCCACCATCCGGCAGCGCACCAGGCCCCAGCCCGGATCCGGGTGGCGCACGCTGCGCACGGCACCGTCCTGTTCGGCGGCCTCGGCCCCGTGGGTCGACAGCCAGTGCGGCACTCCGTACCGGTAGGCGGCCTCCATGAACGGGTCACGGGCCACCTCCTGGCGGATGCTGCGCAGCCCCTCGTCCTCGGGGTCGGCGGCCAGCGCGGTCGCGAACCGGGCCAGGAGCGGGACGCACCAGGCCGGTTCGTGGTCCTCCAGCACGGCCGCGGCGTCCGGGTGGAACAGCACGAAGCGCAGGAAGTTGTCGTCCGGCAGGGCGGTCGGATGCGGGCGCACCGACTGGAAGAGCCGGTCGAACGCCGAGTTGGTCAGGGCCACGTCCCAGCGGTGGTCCACGAGGAAACTCGGGTAGGGCACGGCCTCCATGAGGGCCGCGTAGTCGCACAGGTAGTCGCGCTGCGCCGGATCGTCCGGCAGCCTGCTGTCCTCCGCCGCGCGCCAGGTGGGCGGCGGGTCACGGTCGACCATGATGCGGAAGAGCCAGAAGCACTGCCGCTCGCTCATTTCCAGGGCCTCGGCCAGGGCGAGCAGCTTGCGGTCCGTCCACTCCTTGACGAGCCCGCGCTCCCAGTTCCCGTACGCACGCACGCTGATGCGCAGCCGTGCCGCCAGGTCTTCCTGGCTCAGCCCCAGTTCCTCCCGGCGCTGGCGCAAAATCTCCTTGCGTCGCTCCGACCGCACGGCGCCGCGTGCGGACTCCTCGCCCGCGAGGCGCTCCCCACCGATGTGGGCGAGGCCATCGGACGGGCCCACCGCTGCGAGATGTGGCACCGAGAGCTCCCCCCTCTTCCTTACGGTCTGGATCTTCATTTCCGTGTGGCGATCCTGCTACCGACTTCATTCGAGTGTCAACTATTGTGGCAATTCCAGCCTCTTGACAGCTCGTTCCCGCCACAGATGTGGCACGTTCTAGCCGTACGGACGGAGAACGGATAGATTCCAGTGGCCGACCACGTGCCCGTACCCCGACCTCGCGCGATCTAGGAGAACCACTGGTGACAGACGGCTTCCCGGCTCCCGTCGCGGTGGCCAACACGCTCCTGGCAGCCACCGTCACGCGGGTCGCAGAACTCGCTGGCAAGCTGGGCCGCGACCTGAACCAGGTCTTCGACCTGCGCCGCCTCTCCGAGGCCTCGGGCGTACCCGCCGACGTGGTGCGGAGCCTGCTGGACGGCCGGCCCGCCGGCGAGCCCGATCTCCAGACCCGGTTCCTCCAGCGCCTCGACCTGCTGCGGCGCACCCGCGTCAAGCCCAACGGCCGCCGCTACACGCAGCAGGAGATCGCCGACGGCGCCGCCATGTCGCGCCAGCAGGCCGGGGCCCTGATCAACGGCGACCGACGGCCGACCATGGAACACTGTGACGCGATCCAGCGGTTCTTCGGGGTGCACGCCGGTTTCCTCACCGCCCATGACGCGGACGCGCTCACGGACGCCCTCCAGCGCACCGAGCAACAGCTGCTCCAGGACTTCGCGGGGCGTGCGCGGGAAACTGCACCCGCCCCGGCCGCTTCGGTGGGCGATCCGCTGGCAAGACTTCTCCAGAACCACGGCGTACGGGGCATCGCCTGGCGCGCCGCCCAACTGCCCAGCGACAAGCACCGGGACAAGGTGACCGAATGGCTGGACATGCTTCTCGAAAGCGTCAAACCGAACGAATCCTGACCCAGTCGAAAGTCTGGGTCTGATCCTTGAGTCCTGATCCGGATCCGCGCCGACGGGGAGAACGGTGAGCATAGGCAGAGAGCAGCGGCGGTTGTGCGGGGAGTTGGTGGCAGGCATCAGCCTGTCCGCGCCCGTGGAACCTGTGGACCTCTACGCCGCCCTCTGCGAGGGCATGAGCAAGCACCGCGGCCGCCCGGTGGAGTTCCGGATGGCCTCGTTCCCGCCGGGAACGGCCAGCGGCCTGTGGCTCGACATGGCGGACCGCGATCTGGTGGTCATCGAGGAACGGACCGCGCCCGACCACCAACTGGTGATCCTCGGGCACGAGCTGTGGCACATGAAGGCCGGTCACTGCAGCCACCACGTCGACGGCGCCGCCGTCGCCGCGCGGCTGCTGTCGGACAAGGCCGACATCGGCGAGACCGTGCGCCGGGTCGCCGCGCGCACGCGCGCCGACGTCCAGGAGGAGACCGAGGCCGAGACCTTCGGTCTGCTGCTGGGCAGCCGGTGTCGCCCCTGGCTGGTCGGATCGGCCGGTCACCGCGCACCGGCACAGCGGGACCAGTTGGCCGGCCGCATCGAGGCCGCGCTCGGATACCGGGGGCACAGGAACGACCGTTGAAAGGCCAGGACTACTACACACCGGCAGCCGCGATGGCGATCGCACTCGCCTTCAAACTGCCGACGCTACGGAACAACTGGCGCGATCCGCTCCTGCGGTCGGTCTGTGCCCTGCTCACCCTGGCCGGCGCCGTCTTCACCTTCGCCGCCCCGCCCACGATCGAGGCGGTCAACCGCTGGACCGGCGTACCCAATTTCTCCGCCCCGTTCGTCTACTGCCTGATCACCGCCTTCAGCGCCGCCTGCCTCGTGCTGATCGTCAACTGGCGCGGCGGCCCCCCGGAGGAGACCCGGCGCATCGCGCGCGCCTGGATCCTCGGCTACTCCGCCGTGATCGTGGTGCTGATGGTGCTGTTCGCCCTCGGCGACACCCCGGTCGAGCGGCTGCGGGACTTCGACACGTACTACGCCAACACCCCGTTCATCCGGGAGATGATCGCCCTCTACCTGCTGGCCCACAACGTGGCGGCCCTCGTGATGGTCGCGATGTGCTGGCGCTGGTCCCTTCAGGTGCGCGGCTGGCTCCGGGTCGGCCTCGTGATCATCGTCATCGGGTACGTCTTCAACCTCTGCTACGACGCCACCAAGATGACCGCCGTCGTCGCCCGCTGGACCGGCCACGACCTGGACTGGCTGAGCACCTCGGTGGCGCCGCCCGTGGCCTCCATCGGAGCCAATGTCAGCGCCATCGGCTTCGTGCTCCCGCTGGTGTTCCAGCGGCTGACCGACAGCTGGCGGTTCTGGTCCACGTACCGGCGCCTGGGCACCCTCTGGCGCGAGGTGCGCAGCTGCGGTCCGCAGCCGGTCCCCAGCGTCCGGATGGCCTGGTGGTCCGCCGCGGAGCTGCGGATGATCCAGCGCGAGTCGGACATCCACGACGGCTTCCTGCACCTCGGCCCGTACTTCGACCAGCGCCACCGGGACGACGCCCTGGAGCGGGCCATCGGGACCGGCGCCGACGAGGAGACCGCGCGGGCCGTCGCCGACGCGGCCATGGTCGCGGCCGCCGTGCGCGCCCGGGCGGCCGACCCCGAGGGGCGGGTCATCGGGGCCAGCGACGAGGGGGCCCCGCCGCCCGCCGACGGGCCCCGCGACCTCGTCCGGATCTCGCACGCGCTGCGCAACTCCCGCGTGGTGGCCGAATGCCGGCGGCAGTCCTCCCTGTCGGGGAGCTGAGCCCTCAGCTACCGGGCCGCCGCCGGTCCCGGTGATCAGCTCCCGGCGGCCAGGGCCAGCGACGGGAACAGGTCCTGGAACGGCGCCGCCGAGTCGATCCCGTCCCGGCCGAAGGGCGCGTCGAAGCTCCACACCATGAACAGCAGGAACACGATCAGCGCGCTGAACAGCCCCGCGAGCAGCAGCTCCCGCCCCGAACGGCGGATCTGCAGGGTGAAGATCAGCCCGACGGTGACCAGCCCGCCCGCGACCAGCCCCAGCCAGACCACCCCCGGCAGCGTGGACTCGTCGCTCTGCGTCCGCTCGTGGCGGGCGTCGTCGGCGGCGGCGATGTGGTCCAGCAGCGGCTGGTAGGCCTGGGCCTGGAGCTCGTTGCCCGGGCTCTGGTGGGTGACGTCGGTGCGCAGCCGGCCGAGCAGTTCGCCGCCCTCCGTGGACACCGGGGCCCCGGAGGTCAGCCGCGGCCAGTCCACGCTGACGGTGTGGGACACGTACGCGTTGACCTCGCCGCGGATCCGGTCGCGCACGGCGGCCGGGTAGACGTCAGCCCGCTGGGTGACCTCGTACAGGGACTGGGCCTCGCGGCGCACGCTGTCCTCGGCGGCGCCGCGCGCCTCCCAGACGCCCGCGATGGCCAGGCCGAGGACGATCGCGTAGACCACGCCGACCATCATCACCATGTATTCGAGGACGTCGGGGGTTTCGCTGGTGTCCTCGTCGGCGGCGACCCGGCGGTGCCGGATCGCGGTGAAGGCGAGGACGAGGGCGCAGACGAGCGCCATGGCGATGGCCAGGACCAGCCATTCGGACACGAGGGTTCTCCGTAGGTCGAAAGGAGCGGACTGAGCGGACTGGCGGACTGAATGTGGGGGGCGCGCGGCTAGCCGCGGCTCCTGGAACGGGGCCGCAGCGCGACGGCCGCGAGCACCGCCGGGGTCGTGACGACGACCATGAGCATCAGGGTGGACATGCCGTCGGGCCCGCGCCGCGCCAGGGCCGCCGAGTGGTACGGG
>NZ_JBHXKA010000102.1:0-30282 GCF_042722885.1 Streptomyces sp. NPDC058401 | reverse complement strand
CCTCCCCCGCCCCCCCCGCGGGACCCACCCCCCCCGCGCCCGCGCCCGGGCCGCCCCCGCCACCCCCCCCCCCGCCGGGCCAACCCGCCGGCGCCACGTCCGTTCCCCGTGGGGAACGGGTGGAACCGGGACCCCCCTCCGGTCCCGGCCCCACGGTTCAGGCGAGCAGCCGGGTTTCGGCGCTCGGCAGTTTGTTCCACCAGTGGCCGTACCGCCGGTAGACCTCGGGCTCGCGGTCGGCCAGGAAGGCCGTCAGCGCCTTCGCCTCGCCGGCGAGCGCCTCCCAGACCTCCTCCGGCAGGGGGTGGAACGCGGTCGCCTCGATCCCGTTGCCCGCCGGGCGCCACACCCCGGCGACACGCCCGTCGACCAGCAGGGTCGCCAGGGTGTCGCCGTTCATCCGTGCGACGAGCTTGCGGTACTGCGGCGGGACGATGCGGCTCCGGTCGGCGTAGGCCAGCAGCACGCTGTCCCACATGGCCATCAGCCGGGGCGGCGCGGGTGTGTCCCCCGCCGGACGCGGGGCGCCCTGGACGTCGAACAGTTCCTCGCCCTCCGGCCCCGCCAGCCGCTCCAGCCTGCCGGAGAGCTCCAGCGCCCGCAGCGCCTGGCGGACCCTGGCCCGCTGGACCAGGGAGAACCGCGCCACGTCCGCCGCCGACGCCGGCCCGAAACCCTCCAGGTAGCGCAGGACCAGCGTCCGCAGCGACTCCTCCGATGCCTCCGGGTCCGCCGGTACGGTGCGCGGCCGGCTCGGGGGTGCGACGTAGGACGGACGCTCCCCGAACGACCACGGTGCGGCGGTGGGCGCGTGCAGCAGGGGTGCGTACTGCCGCAGCCCCCACCAGGCTCCGGGCCTTGGCGCCTCTCCGAGCCGCCGTCCGAGCCAGGCCTCGCACTCCGCCGTCGTACGGGGCCGGTCGGCGAAGTCCAGCAGCTCCGGCACGAGGACGTCGGCGTCCTCGGCCGTCAGCCCCGAGTCCGTGAAGCGGGTCCCGAGCCGGGCGGCCCGTACGGACGGCTGCACGGCCTCCCGGAAGGACGGGTAGTCCTGCGCGTGCACGGCGTGCAGGGTCAGCCGCATCAGCGTCGACTTGAGCACCTCGCGCCCCGTGAAGGCGGCGTCGAGCTCGGCCGGGTCGAAACCGGCGAGCCGGTTCCACAGCGCGAGGTAGGGCGAGGCCGCGTGCTGCGCCTGCAGGGCGACCACCCGGCGGACCGCGTCACCGACGCTCAGCGCCTCGCGCCGCAGCAGCAACTGCCGTGCGAGGGTCGCGCGGTTGAGCTCTCCCGCGCTGACCTTCACGTGCCGGCCTTCATGGTGCTGGCCTTCATGGTGCCGGCCTTCATGGTGCTGGCCTTCATGCCCCGACCGTCCCGTCCCGTGCCCTGTCGAAGCGTGCAGCCTAACCGGCACCTCCGACAGCGCCCCGGGTTCAGATGCTGACGCCCTTCGACCGGAGGTAGGCCAGCGGGTCGATGTCCGAGCCGTACGAGGGCCCGGTGCGGATCTCGAAGTGCAGGTGCGGGCCGGTCACGTTGCCCGTGGCACCGGAGAGGCCGAGGGTCTGCCCGGCGCTGACGCTCTGGCCGGACGAGACGGACAGCTGGGAGAGGTGCGCGTACTGGCTGTACTTGCCGTCGGCGTGACGGATGACGACCTCGTTGCCGTACGCGCCGCCCCAGCCGGCGGAGACCACGGTGCCGGCGCCGACCGCCTTGACGGTGGTGCCGGTGCTCGCGGAGAAGTCGACCCCGGTGTGGTAGCCGCTGGACCACATGGAGCCGGCGGTCTTGTACGCGGTGGAGGTGCCGCCGCCGACCGGGGCGACGAAGCCGGTCGAGGTGGAACCGCCCTGCTGCTTGGCGGGGGCCTTGGCCTTGGGGGCGGGCGCGGCGGCCTCGTCCGAGGAACCCTCGTCCGAGGAACCCTCATCGGAGGAGGCCTCATCGGCGCTGGAGGAATCCGATGAAGCAGAAGAATCGGAAGGAGCAGAGGAAGCGGACTTCTTGGCCGGCTTCGGCGTTTCGGCCGGCGCCGACTGGGCCGCCGCGGCCGGAGCCGAGCCCTTCGCGCCGAGCGTGAGCTTGAGGCCCGGGTGGATCAGCGAGGGGTCGGTACCGACGGCCTCGCGGTTGTCCGCGTAGAGCTGCTGCCAGCCGCCGGTGAGGTGCCGGCTCTCGGCGATCTTGGAGAGGTAGTCGCCCGGCACCACGGTGTAGACGGTGGGGGCGCTCTGCGCGGCGGCCGGCGCGGCCTGGAGCGCGGCGGGCACCTGGGCGGCCACGGCCTGCGGCGCCTGGACCGGAGCGGCGGCGGGGGCCGCGGCCGGGGCGCCCGCGGCGTGGGCGCCGGTGGCGCCGAGCAGCGGAAGCGCGAGGGCCGCGCCACCGGTGCCCGCGGCGGCGAACCCGCGGGATATCGAGCGGGACTTGGGACGGCGGTGCTTACCCGTTCCGGACATGGCGCATTCCTCTCCGACGCCTGCGAGGTGAGCTGTCGGGTTCGGACGGGAGATGTCCGGCCGCCTCTGTGCCGGTGAACAGCACATGTACGGCTTCACCCCGAGCTGTCCGGTTGTAAGGATCTCGACACGAGATCCGGGACAGCGGCTTACCTGGTTCCCCCGCTCCTGCCGCGCGCGTGAATAGTCGGGTGCGGTTTCCGGTCGGCGGCAGGATTAGGCGGTCCGTCCGGATCGATCGCGAACGTAATCGAGTCCGCCCGCACGGAACAAGTCATGAATTCCCCAACGGAATCTTGAAGATGACGGACTGCCGGAATTCCGGTCACCCTCCGTCCATTCCGCACCTTCAACAGCCGCCCCGACAAGGCAATTCGCCATTAGCGATCAGGCACTCACCGTCACCGTATGATCTGGCTCACGGGGGCATGTCCGATCTCGCCTCTCGCTATGGCAAGTTGTCAGCAAGTAGCGTAATTCGGACACCATCAACGACGATGACACGGAGGAGCCCGGTGACCCAGCCGATACCCCAGAGTCCGCACGAGGAGCCGATGCTGACCGGAGTGCGCAACTTCCGCGACGTGGGCGGGTTGCCGACCGTGGACGGCCGACGGGTCAAGTCGGGACAACTATTCCGAAGCGGACATCTGGCGCATGCCACCGAAACCGACGCGGAGTTCCTCGGGTCGCTCGGACTGCACACCGTCTTCGACTTCCGCAACGGAGCCGACCACGCGCTGGAGGGTCCGGACGTGGAGCTGCCCGGCGTGCTCAACGTCAACATTCCGCTGACGGATCCGGCCGACGGCAGCGAGTTCTGGAAGATGGTCCGCGGCGGGGACCTGGCGCAGCTCCGCGAGATCCTGGGCGGGGGGAAGGGCGCCGCGCGGATGTCCCGTTCGTACCGGACGATGATCCGGACCCGGACCGCCGAGCACGGCCGGGTGGTACGGGCGCTCGCCGAGAACAGCGTCCCGGCCCTCATGCACTGCGCCGCCGGGAAGGACCGGGCGGGCCTGTCGATCGCCGTCACCCTGCTCGCGCTGGGCGTCGAGCGGGAGGCGATCGTCGCGGACTACCTGGAGTCGAACGCCCCGCACAACCGCTACCGGGTCCGCCGGGGCAGCGATGCGCCCGAGGCCCGTGCCCCCGAGGTGATGGAGCTGCTCTCCCCGCTCTTCGACGCCCGCGCCCCGTATCTGACCGCGGCCTTCGACACCATCGACGAGGAGTGGGGCGGCGTGGAGCGCTACCTGGCGGAGGGCCTCGGGCTCGCGCCCGAGACCCTCGCCGGGCTCCGCGACCGCCTGCTGGACTGAGGCCCCACGAGCCGGGCCGTCGTCTCAGCGGTTGGCGACGGCCTGCTTCACCAGTGTCCGGCCGAAGTCCCACATCAGCGCGCCGCCGCCGTGGGCCTCGTCCATGACCGCGCGGAAGGCGCCGACGAACCGGTCGACGTCCGCCTCGTCCACGATCAGCGGCGGGATCAGCTTGATCACTTCGAGGTGGTCGCCGGAGACCTGCGTGAGGATCCGGTGCTTCTGCAGCAGCGGCACCACGACCATCTGCGCGAACAGCCCCTTGCGCGCCGCCTGGAGCATGCTCCAACGGCTCCGCAGCCCGAGCGAGGACGGCCGGCCGAACTCGATGCCGATCATGAGCCCGCGGCCCCGTACCTCGTGGAGCAGTTCGTACGTGTCCACGAGCGCGGCGAGCCGCCCGCGCAGCAGGTCGCCCATCGCGCGGGCGTTGGCCACGACCTGCTCGTCCTCCATGACGGAGAGGACGGCGAGCCCGGCCGCCATCGCCTGCGCGTTGGAGCCGAAGCTGGCGGAGTGGACGAGGACCCGGTCCATGGAGGAGTAGACCTTCTTGAAGATCCAGTCCTTGCCCAGGGTGGCGCCGACGGGGACATAGCCGCCGGAGAGGGCCTTCGCCACGCAGACCAGGTCCGGTTCGACCCCGGCCTCGTGCTGGTAGGCGTAGAAGTCGCCGGTCCGTCCTAGGCCCGTCTGCACCTCGTCGGCGATCAGCAGCGCACCCCGCCGGTGGAGCAGCTCCTGTGCGGCGAGCAGGAAGCCGGGCGGGGCCGCGAGCACCCCCTTGCCCTGGATCGGCTCGACGACGAGGGCCGCCACGTCCCCCTTCTTCAGCTCCCGCTCCAGGGCGGCCAGGTCCCCGAGGGCGATCGCGGTGTCCGGCAGCAGCGGCGCGAAGCCGTCGCGGAAGCCGGCCTCGCCGTTGACCGAGAGCGAGCCCGTGGTGAGCCCGTGGAAGGCGTGGTGGCAGTAGAGGACCCTGGGCCGCCCGGTGGCGTACCGGGCGAACTTCAGGGCGGTCTCCACGGCCTCGGTGCCGCTGTTGCCGAAGAAGACCCGGTCCAGGTGCGGGCTGTGGGAGAGCAGCTTCTCGGCCAGCAGCCCGGGCAGCGGCTGGCAGTCGAAGCGGGTGAGGTCGGCGAGCTGGGCGTCCAGCACGTCGTGCAGGGCCTGCCTGACCACCGGGTGGTGGCGGCCCAGCCCCATCACACCGAACCCGGCCAGCATGTCGAGGTAGTCGTTGCCCTCGGCATCCCAGAAGTGGGCTCCCTCGGCCCGTACGTAGACCTTGTCGAACCCGATGGTGTGCAGCATGCGCGGCAGCTGGTGGTTGAGGTGGCGGGCGTGCAGCTCGTACCGCTCGCCACCCCGCTCGGCCAGCAGGGCGCCGAGATCGAAGCCGGTCATACCGACTTGTCCCTGCTCCCGCCCCCCACGGTCTCGCGGACCGCCCGCAGCGACTCCTTCAGCGACCCCATGGTGGCCAGGACGGCCGTGGGCTCGTACCCGCAGTGCGCCATGCAGTTCGCGCAGCGCGGGTCCTTCCCGCGGCCGTACTTGCTCCAGTCGGTCTCCTCGATCAGTTCCCGGTACGAGGGCACGTACCCGTCGCTCATCAGATAGCAGGGCCGCTGCCAGCCGAAGAGCGAGTAATTCGGAATGGCCCAGGCGGTGCAGGGGAAATCGGCTTTGCCTTCCAGGAAGTCCAGGAAGAGCGGGGAGTGGTTGAGCCGCCAGCGGCGCCGGTTGCCTCCGGCGAAAGCCTTCTTGAAGAGTTCGCGGGTCTGTTCGACGCCGAGGAAGTGCTCCTGGTCGGGAGCCTTTTCGTAGGCGTAGGCCGGCGAGATCATCATCTCGTCCACCTGGAGATCGTCATTGAGGTAGTTGAGGACCTCGATGATGGTCTGCGGGGTGTCGGTGTTGAAGAAGGTGGAGTTGGTCGTGACCCGG
This sequence comes from Streptomyces sp. NPDC058401, assembly GCF_042722885.1. Lineage (NCBI taxonomy): Bacteria > Bacillati > Actinomycetota > Actinomycetes > Kitasatosporales > Streptomycetaceae > Streptomyces > Streptomyces sp. NPDC058401. The sequence goes on along the minus strand of NZ_JBHXKA010000102.1, from coordinate 24,545 downwards.
AATCCGCGCTTCTTCGCCTCCTTGATGGCCTCGACCGCCTCGTCGAAGACGCCTTCCTTCGCCACCGACTCGTCGTGGCGCTCGCGCAGCCCGTCGATGTGCACGGCGAAGGCGAAGTACGGGGAGGGCGTGAACTTCTCGATCTTCTTGCGGAGCAGCATGGCGTTGGTGCAGAGGAAGACGTACTTCCGCTTGGCCACCAACTGGCGCACGATCTCGTCGATCTGCGGGTGCATCAAGGGCTCGCCGCCCGCGATGGACACCATCGGCGCGCCCGATTCCATCACGGCGCCCACCGCCTGGGCCACGGGCATGCGCTGCTTGAGCACCCCGGCCGGGTGCTGGATCTTCCCGCACCCCTCGCAGGCCAGGTTGCAGGCGTAGAGCGGTTCCAGCTCGACGATCAGCGGGAACTTCTCACGCTTGCGGAGCTTCTGTTCGAGCAGGTACGTCCCGACCCTGATGGTCTGTCGCAGTGGCATGGCCATCTGGCTCACCTCCTGGGGAGCAGCAAAGAACGGTGCCATTCGTAAAACGCAGGCAGTACGGCACGCAGTACGCGAAAGGCCGATATTCCCCCGCGGACGGTGCCGATACGGACGAGCTCATGCTCCGGAGCGTCCACGATCACCCGGACGGCCGCAACCGGACGGTCCCGGGAGCCCGGGGCGCTCCCGCCCCGGGTCGCGGTCCACAGGGTGGCGGCCGATTCCATGTCGACCCCGACGGCGCCGCCGGCGCGCAGCTGGGCGCGCTCCTGGCCCCGGACGACGTGGTCGGATCCGGTCAGTGCACCGAGGTGTACGGTCCGGCCGGGTACCGCCCGGGCCAGTGCCTCGGCGAGCAGGGCGGTACCGGCGCAGGCGACCGTGCCGCGCGGGTCCCGGGTCTCCTCGGCGACGATCAGGTCGCCGGGGCTCATGCCGGGCAGCAGCCCGGCGCAGAAGCCGGTGGCGAGCACGGCGGCGCCGTGCAGCTGCGGCTCGGCCAGCTTGCGGCCGACGGCGCGCTCGGCCGCGTGCGGGCCCATGCCGGTGCGCAGCACCTCGTACCGCTCGGGCGCGCCCCGCTCCCGACCACCGCGGTACGGGGCGCTGCGCAGGGCGGTCCGCTCGATGCGCAGCGCGCAGGCGATCAGCAGCGGCGGCACGGCCGCGGCGGGGCCGTCGGTCATCAGGCCTCCCCGGGGGACGGGGCCGTGCGCGGGAGGGCGGCCGCGTCCGCGTACCGTCCGCCCGGGCCGAACGGTTCTCCGTGGAGGTAGCGGCCCAGCGCGGTGAGCGGGAAGACCTGGCGGTACAGGTGGTAGTTGATGGAGAAGTCCCAGGGGAATCCGGTACCGGTGAAGTAGGGCTCGTCCCAGGTGCCGTCGGGGCGCTGGGTGGAGACCAGGTAGCCGATCCCCCGCTCCACGGACGGCGCGTCGCGCTCCCCCGCCGACAGCAGGGCCATCAGCGCCCACGCCGTCTGCGAGGCCGTCGAGGCACCCTTCCCCGCCCAGGACGGGTCCTGGTAGGAGCGTTGGTCCTCGCCCCATCCCCCGTCCTCGTTCTGTACGGATTCCAGCCAGGCCACGGCCCGCCGGATCGCGGGGTGCGAGGGGGCGTAGCCGGCTGCGGTCAGCGCCGGGACCACCGAGCCGGTCCCGTACACGTAGTTGGTGCCCCAGCGGCCGAACCAGCCGCCGTTCGGGTCCTGTTCGGCAAGGAGCCAGGCGATGCCGCGCCGGGTGCGCGCGTCGCCCGCGCGGCCCTCGACGGCGAGCATCTCCACCACGTGGGCGGTGACGTCGGCCGAGGGCGGGTCGATGACCTCGCCGAAGTCGCAGAAGGGCAGCTTGTTGGGGTAGGGGCTGGTGTTGTCGGCGTCGAAGGCGCCCCAGGCGCCGTTCTTCGACTGCATGCCGAGGTTCCAGGACACCCCCCGGGCGATGGCGCCCTCCAGCCGCTCCGGGTCGGGGTGCTTGACCCGGCGCAGGGCGAGGACGACCTCGGCGGTGTCGTCGATGTCGGGGTAGTTGTCGTTGTGGAACTCGAACGCCCAGCCGCCCGGGGCCAGTCCGGGCCGGCGCACGGCCCAGTCGCCGCTGCGCACGATCTCCTCGTCGAGCATCCAGTCGGCGGCCTTGACCAGGGCCGGGTGGTCGGGTCTCAGTCCCGCGTCGGCCAGCGCGATGGCGGCCAGGCAGGTGTCCCACACCGGGGACTGGCAGGCTTCGATCATGCGGGCGCCGTCGGCGCGCCAGACGGCGAAGCGGTCCAGGGACTCCAGTCCGGCGCGCATCACCGGGTGGCGGAGGTCGTAGCCGAGCAGGTGCAGGGCGATGACGGAGTACACGGCGGGCGGCTGGATGCCGCCCCAGCAGCCGTCGTTCTCCTGCCGTTCCACGATCCAGCGGCCGGCGCTGGCCATGGCGGCCGCGCGCAGCCGGCGCGGGGCGAACCGGCGGTAGACGTGCAGGGCCTTGTCCATCCGCTGGAAGGCGCCGCCCCAACTGGCCAGCGGCGCCAGCTTCCTGGCGGGGTACGGGGTCCGCGCGTCGGTGTGCAGCTCGTCCAGGGCGAAGGGGGCCGGGCGGACCGGGCGCAGGGCGGAGACCACGGTGAGGGGGACGATGGTCTGCCGGGCCCAGCAGCCGAAGTCGTAGATGTTCAGCGGCACCCAGGACGGCAGGAACAGCAGTTCGGGCGGGAGTTCGGGCAGGTGGTCCCAGCTCCACCAGCCGAACAGCGCCAGCCAGATGCGGGTGAAGACGCGGGCGCCCGCGAGTCCCCCGTGGGCCCGGATCCACGCCGAGGCGCGGGCCATGTGCGGGGCGTCGGGCGCGTCTCCGGCCAGGCGCAGGGCCACGTAGGCCTCGATGGTGGCGGAGAGGTCGCAGGGGCCGCCGTGGAAGGTGGCCCAGGTGCCGTCGTCCTGCTGCTCTCCGCGGATGAACAGGGCCGCGGCCCGGGTGGTGGCCTCGTCCCGGATTCCGAGGAACTGGCGCAGCAGCAGGTCCTCGGCGTCCATGGTGACGTTGGTCTCCAGGTCGCCCTTCCACCAGCCGGCCTCGTCCTGCCGGTCGAGCAGGTCCCGGACCGCCCGCTCGATGGCCGCGCGGACCCCGCGCAGCGCGGCGGGGCCGGGGTCCGGGCCGGCGCCCGGTACCGGTGCCGGGCCCGGCGGTCCGGCGGTCCCGGTGTCGTCGGGGTCGGCGCCGCAGGCATGGGCGCCGCCGTCGGTCGTCGCAGTCATGGCTTCCCCTTTGCGTGCAGTGTCCTCTGTCATCCGCTGTTCTGGGGGTTGCCGTCGGACGGTACTACTACCAAGCAGTACCGTCCGGCGACTTGCGATTCATATGCGTGTACGGGTGGTGATCACCTCTTGCGCACGACGACGAAGTCGGCGAGCGCCACGAGCTGGTCGCGCACGCGCTGGTCCATGTCCACGTCGTCGAGGGCCTTGATGGCGATCTCGTACTGGCGGCGCGCCTCGTCGGCGGTCCACCGGCGGCCGCCGGCGGCCTCGATGAGCGCGGCGCGGGCCGCGAACTCCTCCTCGGAGAAGTTCTCGAAGTCGTTGCTCTTGGCGTCGGCGGCGAGCAGCTCGGTGAGTTCCTCACTGGCCGGACCGCCGGCGGCGAGGGCGGCGACGACGGGCAGCGACTTCTTGCGCTGGCGCAGGTCGCTCCAGGTCTGCTTGCCGGTGGACTCCGGGTCGCCCCAGATGCCGAGGAGGTCGTCGACGGCCTGGAAGGCGAGGCCGAGGTGGTAGCCGTACTCCTCCAGCTTGTCGGCGGTGCGGTCGTCCGCGCCGCCGAGCACGGCGCCGATGGAGACCGCGCAGGCGAGCAGGGCGCCGGTCTTGTTGCCCTCCATCTCCAGGCACTCTTCCACGGTCACGCTCTCGCGGTGCTCGTAGGAGATGTCCTGGGCCTGGCCGTCGATGAGCTTGCGGCTGGCGGTGGTCAGACGGCGTGCCGCGCGGCCGGCCTCGACCGTGCCGAGCTCCAGCAGCACCTCGTTGGCCAGGGCGAACAGGGCGTCGCCGACCAGGATCGCGAGGGCGGGTCCGTGGACCTTCCACACGGTGTCGCGGTGGCGGCGCTGCTCGTCGCCGTCCATCAGGTCATCGTGCAGCAGCGAGAAGTTGTGGACGAGCTCGACCGCGACGGCGCCGGGGATGCCGACCTCGGCGGCGGCGCCGGCGGCCTCCGCGGAGAGCAGGGCGAGGGCGGGGCGGACGGCTTTGCCGCCGTCGCCGTCCGCCGGGTTGCCGTGGGCGTCGATCCAGCCGAAGTGGTAGGCGGCGACGGTGTCCATGGGCGCGGCGAGCCGGTCCACGGCGGCGCGGAGCACGGGCGTCGAGAGCGTACGGCCTCGTTCGAGGAGGGCGAACGTGTCCGCCTTCTCCCCGCCGGCCGGGCCCGCACTGGCGTCCGTGTTCTCGACGGCCGGATTCCCCGGGTTCACTGGCTCTCCTCTGGTTCCTGTACGTACTGCGGTGCTTGGTGCTGCGGTGCCGGTGGTGCCGGTACCGGTGGAGCTGACGGTGCCGGTGGTGGTCATACCGCCTCCTGCAAGGGGTGTTCGCGGTGGCGGCCCAGCGGGACCAGCGCGGCATGGGCCGCGCTCAGTCCGCTGCGGACGGCGCTCTCCATGGTCGCGGGCCAACCCGTCGCGGTCCATGCACCGGCGAGGAACAGCCCCGGCGTGTCGGTCCGGGTTCCGGGCCGCAGCCGTCCGACGCCGGGGGTGGGGGCGAAGGTCGCGGTGCGCTCCCGGGTGACGAAGAAGTCGCGCACCTTGGCCCCGCGCGCCGCGGGCAGCAGCCGTTCCAGCTCGGGCAGGTACTTCGCGCGCAGGACCGAGACGGGTTCGTCGATGTCCTCGTGGGCGACCGACTGGGACAGCGCCAGGTACTGGCCGCCATCGGGGAGTCCGGAGGAGTCGGTGCGGTCGAAGACCCACTGGACCGGGGAGCCGAGGGCCGCGAAGAAGGGCTGCTTGAGCACCTTGCGGTCGTACACGACGTGCACGTTGAGGATCGGCGCGGTGCCGATGTCGAGCAGCTTGTCGGGGTCGGCGAGCGCTCCGGCGGGCAGCAGTCCGTGTGCCTCGCGCTGCGGTACGGCGAGGACGACGGTGCCGGCGTCGAAGGAGCCGCCCTCGGTGGTCACCCGCCAACCGTCCTCCGCGGTACGGGAGATGTCCGTGACCCGGGTGCGCAGTTCGGTGCGCACCCCGGCGGCGTCCAGGGCCTTGCGGGCGAGGGTGTCGTGCAGGTCGCCGAGCGGTACCCGGGCCCAGCCGATGTCGGCCGCGCCGTTCTCGGAGAGCAGGCCGGTCTTGAAGACCATGGCGGCCAGGCCCAGCGAGGACTGTGCGGCGGTGGCGTTGAGGGTGGCGATGCCGACGAGGTCCCACAGGGCCTCGATGGTGCGCGGGGACTGGCCGTAGCGGCCGAGCCAGGTCGCGAAGTCCACGCCGTCGAGCGCCGGGTCGGCGGGGTCGAGGCGGCGCAGCGCGAGGGCGGCGCGCCCGACGGACGCCCGCTCGGCGAGCGAGAGGTGCGGGTAGCGGGCGAGGGAGCCGGCCAGGTGCAGCGGTACGGGCAGGGCGCTGCGGCGCAGCCGTCCGAGCCGGGGACCGCCGGGGTGGGCGACGTCGAGGACGGGCACGTCGAGCCGGTCCTGCAGGGGGGCCAGGGCGGCGCCGTCGATGCGGTCGAGGAACCACCGGTAGGCGGTGCAGCAGCGCAGGTAGACGTGCTGGCCGTTGTCCACGGTCAGTTCCCCGCGCTTGAAGGAGAACGCCAGGCCGCCGAGGCGGGGCCGGCCCTCCAGCAGGGTCACCCGCAGGCCGGCATCGGCGAGTTCCAGCGCGGTGGTGACGCCGGCGAGCCCGCCGCCGACGACCACGGCGTGCTGCTGCGCGGTCATGCGTCCTCCTCTGTCACTCCTGCGGACGCCGCCGGGCGCCGCGGGGTTGCTCCCGTCCGCCCCGTCGCCGCGCCGCACCGGCCCGCCGTCATCAGAGCCGCCTCCTGGTGCTCTGGCGCGCGATGGTCCGCGCGTCCAGGCCGGAGAGGCCGCGGACGGCCACGTACGCCTTCTCGTGCGGCGGCAGCGAGACGCGGCCGCGGAGCACGGCCTCCGGCTCGCGTTCGATGCGGTCGAGCAGGCGCCGGTAGATGCCGGCCATGGCCGCGACGCAGGCGCCGCTGCGCCGGTCGAGCAGGGGCAGCAGCCGGTAGCCCTCCACGAACAGGGCTCGGGCGCGCCGGACTTCGTGGTGGACGAGACCGGCGAAGTCCGCGCCGGGGGGCATCCGCTCGCTGCGGAAGCCGTCGGAGCAGCCGAACTTGGCGAGGTCCTCGGCGGGCAGGTAGGTGCGGCCGTTGGCCGCGTCCTCGCGAACGTCCCGCAGGATGTTGGTGAGTTGCAGGGCGAGGCCGAGGGTGTCGGCGTACTCGCCGGCCCGGGCCGCGTCGTGCGCGCCGGAACCGGCGGGCCCGGCCGTGCCGTTGGAGTTCGCGGCGCTGAACACGCCGAGCGAGAGCCGGCCGATGGCTCCGGCCACGCAGCGGCAGTAGACCTTGAGGTCGTCCCAGGTCTCGTACGTCTCCCCGCGGACGTCCATGAGGACGCCGTCGATGAGTTCGTCGAGCCCTTCGAGCGGGATCGGGAAGCGGCGCGAGGCGTGCGCGAGGGCGACCGCGACCGGGTCGGTGTCGTCCTCGTCGACCTCCTCGGCGCGGATCCGGCCGAGCAGGGTGCGGGTCTCCTCCAGCCGGGTCAGTTTGACCTCGTGCGGCAGCGTGCCGTCGCCGATGTCGTCGACCCGCCGGGAGAAGGCGTACAGCGCGGACATGGCCTGCCGCTTGTCGGCGGGCAGCAGCCGGATGCCGTAGGCGAAGTTGCGCGCCTGCGAGCCGGTCACGGCCTCGCAGTAGCTGTAGGCGGCCGAAATCGGTGCGGACATCGCCGTCGGCACGGACGGCGCGCCCGGTGCGGAAGCGTGTGTGGGGCCCTCCACGATCGGGCTCACCCCTTTCTCGGCGCTGAGCGCAGGACGGCGGCCACCTCGCGGAGCAGGACGCTCTTGGTGGCCTTGGGCGGGCCGGGAAGGACGTCGAACCCGGCGGCGGTGACGGCTCGCAGGGCGGCGCGTCCTCCTCCCACGAAGCCCGCGAGCAGCAGCCGGAGCCTTCCGTGGACGCTGCCCACGAGCGGCGTGCCTTCGTCGAGGAGCTCCCGCGCCCGTTCGGTTTCGAAGGCGACGAGGGCGCGTACGGACGCGCCCGCGGACGGGGCCTTCAGGTCGGTCTCGGTCACGTGGAAGCGGCGCATGTCCTCGCCCGGGAGGTAGATCCGGTCCCGGGCGAGGTCCTCGGCTACGTCCTGGAGGTGTTCGGCGATCTGCAGGGCGGTGCAGACGGCGTCGGAGCGGCGGATCCGCTCGGGGGTGCTGGTGCCGGTGAGGTCCAGCACGAGCCGGCCCACCGGGTTGGCGGAGAGCTCGCAGTAGCCGACGAGCTCGCCGTACGTCGCGTAGCGCGCGACCCGCTGGTCCTGGCGGTTGGCTTCGATGAGCCCCAGAAACGATTCGGGAGTGAGCCCGTGGGCTCGTACGACGGGCTGCAGGGCCAGCATCAGGGGGTGGCGCGGGGGCCCGTCGGTGCCGCCGAAGACGCGGCCCAGGTCGGCTTCGAGTGCGTCGAGCATGGCGGTGCGGTCGTCCGTGGCGGCGGGGTCGAGGCCCAGCAGCACCGCGTCGTGGCCACCGGGGGCGAGGTCGCCGTCGCCGATGTCGTCGACCAGGCGGGCGTACCCGTAGACCGCCATCAGGCCCTCGCGCCAGGCGCGGGGCAGGAAGGCGGGGGCGACGGGGAAGTTCTCGGAGCGCGCCTTGCCGAGGGTCGCGGCGCCGGGGCGTGAGCCGGAGGGGCCGGAGGGGGAGGAGCCGGAGGGAAGGGAGCCGGAGAGGAGGGAGCCGGAGAGGAGGGAGCCGGAGGCGTCGGGCAGCTCGTGCGGCCGGGGGCTGGTGCCGTGCCCCGGGGTCACCGCCCGCCGCCCGCGGCGGGGACGGCCGTCGTGCCTGGGGGCCGGAGAATTCCCGTAGCCATTGCCGTCACATCTCCCGTTCTACACTGCCAACACAAAACATCCTATTTCGGACACGCCGCCGCGTTTTCCCCGGGGCGTCCTGGGCTATTCGCCTATGGGGGGAATCGCCCCCTCTTGCCCGCGATTGAGGCCTGGGCCAGCTTACGCTGTACAACGCCGCCGGGGCTCGACGGGTATTCGCTCCGCCCCCAATGTCGCCCGCACGCCACCCGCACGAATAGCGGGCCGCCCCGTGCGCCCGGCGCCCGGACGGCATGCGACGGCCCCCGCCGCCGGACGCGGTGGGGGCCGTCGGTGGCGGCCGTCGATGGGGGACCGTCAGCCGGTCGCCTTCTCGTAGGCCCTGACGACTTCCTCGGTGGGACCGTCCATCAGGAGTTCGCCCCGCTCCAGCCACAGCACCCGGTCACAGGTGTCGCGAATGGAGTTGTTGTTGTGGCTCACCAGGAAAACGGTGCCGGCCTTCTTGCGCAGTTCGCGGATGCGCGCCTCGGAACGCACCTGGAACTTGCGGTCACCGGTGGCCAGCGCCTCGTCGATCATCAGGACGTCGTGGTCCTTCGCCGCGGCGATGGAGAAACGCAGGCGCGCCGCCATGCCCGAGGAGTACGTGCGCATCGGCAGGGAGATGAAATCGCCCTTCTCGTTGATCCCCGAGAAGTCGACGATGTCCTGGTAGCGCTCCCGGACCTGGTCGCGGGTCATGCCCATCGCGAGACCGCCGAGGACCACGTTGCGCTCGCCGGTGAGGTCGTTCATCAGCGCCGCGTTGACACCCAGCAGCGAGGGCTGGCCGTCGGTGTAGACCTTGCCGGACTCGCACGGCAGCAGACCCGCGATGGCGCGCAGCAGGGTGGACTTGCCGGAGCCGTTGGAGCCGATGACACCGATGGCCTCGCCCCGGTACGCCGTGAAGGTGACCCCGCGCACGGCGTGGACCCGGCGGACACCCGGTGCGTCGCCGCCCCGGCGGACTATCTTGCTGAGCGCCGCCGTGGCGCTGCCCTTGCCGGAGCTGCCGGTGTTGACCCGGTAGACGATGTGCACGTCGTCGGCGATGACGGTGGGGACGTGCCCCTGGTTGTTCTCAGCCACGGCCGTAACGCTCCTCAGCCTTCCAGAAGTACACGAATCCGCCGGCGCCGATCAAGACGGCCCAGCCGACCGCGAATGCCCAGACGTGCGGCGGCAGGTTCTCCCGGCCGTACCCGTCGATGAGCGCGAAGCGGATCAGGTCCATGTAGATCGCGGCCGGATTCCACTGCAGCGCGTCCGCGATCCACGAGGGCTTGCCCTTGAGCATCTCGGTGATCGAGAACATGACGCCCGAGGCGTACATCCACGTACGCGTGACGAACGGCATGAGCTGCGCGAGGTCGGGGGTCTTGGAACCCATCCGCGCGAAGATCAGGGCGAGGCCGGTGTTGAAGCCGAACTGGAGGACCAGCGCCGGAAGCACCAGCAGCCAGGACAGGCTCGGGTAGTTGCCGAAGCCGATCGTGACGATGAACACGACGATCATCGAGAACATCAGCTGCTGGAGCTGCTGCAGCGAGAACGAGATCGGCAGCGAGGCGCGCGGGAAGTGCAGGGCGCGGACCAGTCCGATGTTGGACGGGATGGCTCTGACACCCGCCATCAGCGAGCTCTGCGTGAAGGTGAAGACGAAGACGCCGATCACCAGGAAGGGGATGTAGTCGTTCTTGTTGATGCCCCGGCCGGCGTTGAGGATCAGCCCGAAGATCAGGTAGTAGACCAGCGCGTTCAGCAGCGGGGTCGCGACCTGCCAGATCTGGCCGAGCTTGGCCTGGCTGTACTGGGCCATCAGCTTGGCCCGGGAGAACGCGATGATGAAGTGCCGGCGGTCCCAGAGCTGGCGCACGTACGCGACCAGGCCCGGCCGGGCTCCGCTGACGGACAGGCCGTACTTCCTGGCGAGCTCCGCGGGGCTCAGCCCTGCGTCATCGGACGGCCGCTTGCTCGTGGCAAGGGCTCCGTCCTGGGTTGTGTCACTCACAAGATGAAACTTTCCGTCTTCATGATGCGGCAGAAGGTGGCATCGGGCCTGAGTCGATCGGTTCGTGATCGGGCCATGGTCTCAGACCCGGACGTGTCAGATGACAGGCGGTCGGCCCAGCCGGGTCAGCCGCCAGACCGTACGCCATTTCATGGGGCGCCGTGGACCACAGGAAGTGGTCCAGCCCTCCTTGAACCCGCCGAACCAGGCCTTGAGCGCGGGCCCCGAGGGCTTGCGCAGGAGCGTCAGCAGGAGCCAGACGCCCACGTAGACCGGGACCAGCAGGGCGGGCAGGTTGCGGCGCGCGAGCCACACCCGGTTGCGAGCCACCATACGGTGGTAGACCGCGTGCCGGGAGGGGGCCGTGGCGGGGTGCAGGAGCACCATGTCCGCCCGGTAGTCGATCAGCCACCCGGCGTCGAGCGCCCGCCAGGCCAGATCGGTCTCCTCGTGGGCGTAGAAGAACTGCCCGGGGAGGTCTCCGACCTGCTCGAACACCTTCGTGCGGACGGCGTTGGCGCCGCCCAGGAAGGTGGTGACGCGCGAGGAGCGCATCGGGTCGGAGGCCCGCAGCCGGGGGACGTGCCGCCGCTGGGTCTCGCCGGTCTGCGGATCGGCGATCCGGAAGCTGACGATGCCCAGCTCGGGGTCCTCGGTGAAGGCCTGCCGGCACAGCTCCGCGGTGTCGGTGCGCTCCAGCAGACCGTCGTCGTCCAGGAAGAGCAGCACGTCCACGTCGAAGCCGTGGCCGCCCGCGGTGCGGAAGGCCTCTATGCCGACGTTGCGGCCGCCGGGAATGCCCAGGTTCTCGGGCAGCTCGACGGTGCGCACGCCCGCCACCGGGTCCGCCAGGCCGGGGAGCCGTACGCCCTGGCCCACGACGACCACCTCGACGGGGGCCCCGTCCTGCCGGGCCACCGAGTCGAGGAGCGCCTTGAGCTCGTCCGGGCGGTTGCCCATGGTGATGATGACGGCGCCCAGCCGCAGCGGGGCCGTCACTTGAGCCTGCTGGAGGCCAGGACCGACACCAGGTGCAGCACCGTCTGGAGCATCGCGATGCCGGCGAGCACGGCGACGCCGAGGCGGGAGAAGTACAGGTCGCCGCGGACCTGGTCCAGGATCGCCAGCAGCAGGATGAGCAGCGAGGCCTCGATGCCGAGGACCAGCCGGTGGAACTTGAGCGCGGCCGCGGCCCGGCGGGCCAGGGCCATGCCGGAGGAGCGCGGCGTGGCCGCCGCGTCCTGGACCACGGGCTTGCCGGCCTGGTGGCGGGCGACGCCGACCAGGTCGGTCTCGGCCTTGATCAGGATCGCGCCGAGCGCCGCGAGGGTGCCCAGGAAGGCCCACAGCCAGTCGATGCGCCCGGTGCCCCACAGGTCGGAGGCGCGCAGGCCGAAGCCGACGAGCACCGCCGCGTCGCACAGGTAGGCACCGACGCGGTCGAGGTAGACCCCGGACAGCGAGAACTGCTTCTTCCAGCGGGCGACCTCCCCATCGACGCAGTCGAGCAGCAGGTACATCTGGACCGCCACCACGCCGAGGACCGCGCCCCAGACGCCCGGTACCAGCAGGGCGGGGGCGGCGAGGACTCCGGCGAGGGTCATCACGTAGGTCAGCTGGTTCGGCGTGACCTTGGTGGTGACCAGGCGGCGGGTGATGCGCAGGGAGATCTCGCGCATGTAGAGGCGCCCGCCCCAGTGCTCGCCACTGACCCTGTCCTTGACGCCCGCCGGGTGAACGACGGGCCGGAGTTCAGCTACGGATGGTCTTGGCATAGTCGGCGTAAGCGTCCCTGATCTCGGCTGCGGACAGGTTGAGGTGTTCCAGGATGGTGAAGCGTCCCGGACGGGTCTGGGGGGCGTACTCGACGGCCGCGACGAACTCGTCCACGCTGAACCCGATCTCTTCGGGCAGGACGGGCAGGCCGTGGCCGCGCAGCACCCGGACGAAGAGCTCGGACTTGTCCGTGTCCCCCCGCAGGTGCATGGCGAAGGCCGCGCCGAGGCCGACCTGCTCGCCGTGGAGCGCGGAGCGTCCCGGGTAGAGCAGGTCGAAGGCGTGGCTGATCTCGTGGCAGGCGCCGGACGAGGGGCGGGTGTCCCCGCTGATCGCCATGGCGATGCCGGAGAGGACCAGCGCCTCGGACAGCACGGTGAGGAACTCGTCGTCGCCGACCCCGCCGGGGTGGCGCAGCACGGACTCGCCGGCGGTACGGGCCATGGCGGCGGCCAGGCCGTCGACGGGCTCGCCGTTGAGGCGGTGCGAGAGCTCCCAGTCGGCGATGGCCGAGATGTTGGAGATCGCGTCGCCGATGCCCGCGCGGACGAACCGCGCCGGGGCCTCACGGATCACGTCGAGGTCGACGACCATCGCGATCGGCATGGGCACCCCGTAGGAGCCCCGGCCGTTGTCGTTGTCCAGGATGGACACCGGCGAGCAGATGCCGTCGTGCGAGAGGTTGGTGGCGACGGCCACCATGGCCAGCCCGACCCGCGCCGCGGCGTACTTCGCCACGTCGATGATCTTGCCGCCGCCCAGGCCCACGACGGCGTCGTAGCGGCGTCCCTTTATGTCGTCGGCGAGCTTGACCGCGGAGTCGATGGTGCCGTCGACGACGGAGTACCAGTCGGCGTGCGGCAGCACGGGCTCCAGCTTGGCGCGCAGCACCGCGCCGGAGCCGCCGCTGATGGCGATCGCGAGCTTGCCCGACGCGGAGACGCGCTGGTCGGCCAGGAGGCCGGCCAGGTCGTCCATCGCGCCGCGGCTGATGTCGACGACGACGGGCGAGGGGATGAGCCTCGTCAGTACTGGCATGCGATCGTCCGGCCCTTGGCGAGGTCGTCGTGGTTGTCGATCTCGACCCACTTGACGTCACCGATGGGGGCCACGTCGATGGTGAAACCGTCGTTGACGAGCTGCTGGTAGCCGTCCTCGTAGTAGAGGTCGGGGTCGCGCTCGAAGGTGGTCTTCAGGGCCTCGGCCAGGGCCTCGGCGGCCTCCGGCTCGATGAGGGTGACGCCGATGTACTCACCGGTCGCGGTGGCCGGGTCCATCAGCTTGGTGATCCGCCGAACGCCCTGCTCGCCGTCGGTGATGACCTTCATCTCCTCGTCGGCCAGGCTCTTGACCGTGTCGAGGGCGAGGATGATCTTCTGGCCCTTGCCGCGGGCGGCGAGCAGGGTCTTCTCGACGGAGACGGGGTGGACGGTGTCGCCGTTGGCGAGGATCACACCCTGCTTGAGGACGTCACGGGCGCACCACAGGGAGTAGGCGTTGTTCCACTCCTCGGCCTTGTCGTTGTCGATCAGCGTGATCTTGACGCCGTACTTGGCCTCCAGGGCCTCCCGGCGCTCGTACACGGCTTCCTTGCGGTAGCCGACGACGATGGCGACCTCGGTCAGGCCGACCTCGGCGAAGTTGCCGAGCGTCAGGTCGAGGACCGTGATGCTCTCCTCGGCGCCTTCGGGTCCGACGGGCACGAGGGCCTTGGGCAGGGTGTCGGTGTAGGGACGCAGGCGGCGTCCGGCTCCGGCAGCGAGGACGAGGCCGATCATGCTGGTTCTCCTTCGTCATGTACGGCGGGTGCCCCGGAGGAAACCCAGAAGCGGATGCTCTCCACGAGCACCACGAGTGCCACGAACACGGCCAGGGCCGTGAGCGCGACGGGGAAGTCCACGGCGCGCGACGCCAGGACGGAGGCCAGGACCGTGATCAGAAGAACCCGGCCTTCGTGCCCGCCGATCGTCCGCACCAGCCAGTGCGGGGGCGCGCCGGTGCCACCGCGGATGCGGTAGACCGTGTCGTAGTGATGGTAGGCGACCGCCGCGACCAGTCCGAATGCCGCCGGGAGGGCCCCGGGGACGTCCGCCTTGGCGGCGAGGATCAGGACCGTGGTGTATTCGGCGGCCCGGAAGACGGGCGGCAGCAGCCAGTCCAGCGGGGCCTTGAGCGGCTGCGCGACGGCGGCTCCGGCGGTGAACACGTACAGCCCGGCGAAGAGGATCGGCAGGGAGCTGCCGAAGGAGGCCTCGCGTGCGGCGATCAGCAGCATGACCGCCGATCCCACCCCGCTCACCATGAACGCGGGCGCGGTGTAGTGCGGCAGCCTGCGCAGGCCGCCGGCGATCAGCTCGCCCAGCGGGCCGGTGTCCGTCAGGTCGCCCAGCGCCCGGGCGGCGCGGTCGGTCCGCCGCGCCTTGCGGGTCAGCGAGCGCAGGACCCGGCCGGCGGTGGTGTAGAGCGCGCCGAAGGCGCAGCCGACGATCAGGGCGTAGAAGACGATCCGGGGGGTGGTGAAGGCGATGAGGACCGCGATCATGGCCCAGCGCTCGCCGATCGGCAGGATGATCATGCGCCGGACCCAGACCGTCCAGCCGACGCTGTCGAGCTTGGCGGAGAGGGCCGCGGTGGGGCTCCCGGAAGGAGACGTCGCAGTGGCGGTGGCGTCGTGGTTGGCCTCGTTGAAGGCGAAGTCCACGACGTGCCGGCAGGTCATCAGGATCATGGCGCCGAGGGCCAGGGCCCAGACGTCGTCGCCGTTGCAGGCCGCGCCGAGCGCGAGGCCCGCGTAGAAGGAGTACTCCTTCGCGCGGTCGAAGGTGGCGTCGAGCCAGGCGCCCATCGTCGAGTACTGGAGCGAGTACCGGGCGAGCTGCCCGTCCGTGCAGTCCAGGACGAAGGAGACGAGCAGCAGCACGCCGGAGGCCACGTAGCCCCAGCGGTCGCCGGTGGCGGCGCAGGCGGCCGCGATCAGCGCGGTGATCAGCGAGGCGGTGGTGACCTGGTTGGGGGTCAGTCCGCGGCGCGCGCACCAGCGGGCGATGTAGCGGGAGTACGGGCTGATGAAGAAGGTGGTGAAGAACCCGTCGCGGGACTTGACCGCGGTGCGCAGCCGGACGGCCTCGTCGTCGACGGCCGCGACGGCGGCGGCCGCCGTCGCGCGCTCGGCGATGGTGGCGGGCACGGCGGCGACGAGGGTGCCCAGCTCGGGGCGGTGCACGGGGGTGCCGGCGGCCTCGACGGCGGCGGCGAGCCGGTCGGGGTACGGGCCGTGGCCCACGGGTGCGGACACGTCGAGCTCGGCGGCCCGGTCCAGGGCCGCGCGGGCTCCGGGCTGGACGGCGAGGGCCCCGGTGACGGCGCAGGCGTCGAACCGCGGGTCGGTCAGTGCGAGCCGCAGGGCGTGCACGTGTCCGACGAACTCACCGTCGACGACGGCCACCCGCTGGTCGGCGGGTACGCGCGCCAGGGCGGCGGCGGTGTCCGACGGGGTGGCCGCGGGATGGACCTCGAAGCCGAGGGAGCGCAGCTCGTCGGCGAGCGCTGATCCGGGCACCGGCAGGCCGGTAAGGATGACGGTCGGCAGACGAACTCACTCCTTGCACGCACACGGGTTGAACGGGCGCCGGGCGGGCCGGCGGCACGTCGGAGGCTATCGGATGAACGGAGGCGGGGGTTCACCGCCTGTTCGCGCTCGGATCAGCCGAAAATCACGGGCCTGACGGGCCTGTGTGGATCATCATTGACGATCGGGAGGAGCGATCACAAACCGCTGTCGGCACCGCGACTGTTAAGGTTGTCGCAGACGCGTACGAATTTCGCCAAAGCGTCCAGATCGCCCGAATGTCACATCAGACGTAACGAACGAAAGAAAGAGGTGGGGTTGATGACCGTCGCAGGCGTCGCCGCCCAGCGCAGCGCACTCCGGTACATCCCCCTCTCCTTCCGGGCGTCCGGCCGGGCCTGATCACACCGATCGTCCCCGTCGGCCGGAGCCCCCTTTCAAGGGTTCACGTTGACCGACAACACCGGTAACACCAGCAACTCCCACACCACCGATTTCAGCACCGAGAGCGACCTCTTCTTCGAGGCGTTCCTGGAGCTGCACCGTGGCCTGCCCCGGCAGTCCCCCGGTTCCGAGGCCACCACCCGCCGCCTGCTGTCCCTGTGCGGACCGCTGCCCGAGCGGCCGCGCGCCCTGGACCTGGGCTGCGGTCCCGGCCCCAGCGCCCTGCTGCTCGCCGCCGAGGCGGGCGGCCTCGGGGCCGACGTCACCGCCGTCGACCTCCAGGACGGCTTCCTCGAAGAGCTCCGCGCGGCCGCCGCGGCCCGCGGGCTCACCGACCGCGTCCACCCCGTCAAGGCGGACATCGGCGACCTCGCGGCGCACCCGGACGGTTCCTTCGACCTCGTCTGGGCCGAGGGCTCCGCCTACACCATCGGCTTCGCCACCGCGCTCGCGCGGTGGAAGCGGCTGCTCGCCCCCGGCGGCACCCTCGTGCTGAGCGAGTGCGAGTGGACCGTCGGCGAACCCTCCGCCGGGGTCCGCGCCTTCTGGGACCCGCACTACGCGCTGCGCTCCACCGCCCGCAACCTGGCCGCGGTCCAGGCCGCCGGGTACCGGGTGCTCGCCGTGCACCGGCAGCCCGACTCCGACTGGGCCGCCTACTACGGTCCGCTCGGCGAGCGGACCGCCGCGGCGCCGGAACCCTCGGGTCCCGAAGCCGCGGCCGCGCTGGGCTTCGTACGCGAGGAGATCGCCGTACGCGAGCGGTACGGGCACGAGTACGGGTACACCGCCTACGTCCTGCGGCCGGTGACGGCCGGGGACGGCGGCGGCTGGCCCGTGCGCCCCGAGGCGGCCGGGGAGGCGGCCGCCGTGCACGCGGTGAACGCGGCCGCCTTCGGGACCCCGGCCGAGGCCGACCTCGTGGACGCGCTGCGCGCCGACGGCTCCTGGCTGCCCGGCCTCTCCTACGTGGCCGAGGCCCCGGACGGGTCGGTCGCGGCGCACGCCCTGCTGACCCGGTGCACGGTGGACGGGGTGGCGGCGCTCGCGCTCGCCCCGGTGGCCGCGGCTCCCGCGCTCCAGCGCTCGGGCGCCGGCAGCGCCGTCGTACGGGCCCTGCTCGCGGCGGCCGCGGAGCGCGGGGAGAACCTCGTCCTGGTCCTCGGACATCCCGAGTACTACGGGCGCTTCGGGTTCGTGCCGGCTTCGCGCTTCGGGATCGCGGCACCCTTCGAGGTGCCCGACGAGGCCATGATGGCGCTGGTGCTCGACGATTCGGTGCCGGTTCCCGCGGGCACGATCAAGTACCCGGCCCCCTTCGGGGTGTGATGCCGGGTCCGGCCCGCGGCCGGATGAACTGACGGATCCGCACCTTTCGCATGCTCCGCCCCTCGCCGCATATCACGCGGCGGGGGGCGGACATGCGCGGATCACCGAAGTGGGGGCAATCCCCATTTGTACGGCAGACTGAAAGCCGAAGTCCGAAGCGAAGGATGGGTATGCCGACCACACCAGCCACCGCCGCGAACAGCGCGACCACCGGCACCGGCGCTCAAGAACCGATCATGCTCGAACTGGTCGACGAGTCCGGCAACACCATCGGTACGGCGGAGAAGCTCTCCGCCCACCAGGCGCCCGGTCAGCTGCACCGGGCGTTCTCGGTGTTCCTCTTCGACGAGCAGGGCCGGATGCTGCTCCAGCAGCGCGCCCTCGGGAAGTACCACTCCCCCGGCGTCTGGTCGAACACCTGCTGCGGTCACCCCTACCCCGGGGAGTCGCCGTTCGCGGCGGCGGCCCGGCGGACCCACGAGGAGCTGGGACTGTCGCCCTCGCTGCTCGCGGAGGCGGGGACGGTCCGCTACAACCATCCGGACCCGGCGTCGGGGCTGGTGGAGCAGGAGTACAACCACCTGTTCGTGGGACTCGCGCAGCGGTCGGTGCGGCCGGATCCGGAGGAGATCGCGGACACCGCCTTCGTCACCGCGGAGGAACTCGCGAAGCGGCACGCCGAGGTCCCGTTCTCGGCCTGGTTCATGACCGTGCTGGACGCGGCCCGGCCCGCGATCCGCGAACTGACGGGCGACGCGGCGGGCTGGTAGCGGGACGCGGCGGTCCGGTGGCGGGACGCGGCGGGCGGTGGCAGTCGGCTCTCGTCGGCGGCGGCCCCGGGGTGGGCTAGACCGCAGAGGCCGGGGTGGCCGCGGGTGCGGTGAGGGCCGTGGTGAGCGGCAGCGCCGCCCAGATGACCTTGCCGCCCGTGGAGGTGTGCTCCACGTCGCAGACCCCGCCGGCCTCCAGCGTGATCTCCCGGACGAGGAGCAGGCCACGGCCGCCGGTCTGGCCGAAATCGGCCTCCAGCGCCTTGGGGCGGTACGGGTGGTTGTCCTCGACGGCCACCCGTACCCACTCCCGCCCGATGGCGACCTCCACGGCGACCTCCGGCGAGAGCAGGGCCGCGTGCCGGACCGAGTTCGTCACCAGTTCGGAGACGATCAGCAGCAGGGAGTACACCAGGTCCCCGTCGGCCGGCACCTCCTGCCGGCCGAGCAGGTCACGGACCGCACGGCGGGCCTGCGGAACGGATTCTTCTACTGCGGGTGCCGTGAATCTCCACACTCCCTCGTACGCGAGGGGGGCGGCCGCGACCTCCGGCTCCTCCCCCTCGACTGGCGGGACGCTCCCGCTCACATCCATTTCCCGGCCCCCGTCTTCACGCTCGATCGTCTGCACACGTCAAGAGTGGGGACCGGACCGCTCCGCGCCGGACCACTGACCAGAAGTCAGCATCAATCGGACACTTTCTGACCACTGGCGTATGACAGAGTCAGTTGTTCGACCGTTCCTGATCTTCTGGGGGCCGCTTCTCGGCCGCCTCGTACGTCTCGGGCGCTGCCACTCCCGCCCCTCCCGGCGTCACGGGAACCTCGTCGTCCCTGACCAAGCCCAGGATGCGGCGGGCTCCCATGCCCACGGCGATCAGGCTCAGGCCGTCGAACAGCAGCGCGAGGGAGAAGAACGCTCCGATCACGTACAGACTGCTGCCGGGCCAGTTGGCGAGGATCAGGAGGCCCAGCAGGATGCCGAAGGCACCCTGGACCAGGGTCAGCCCCAGGTGCGCGCCGCGCACCACGACGGCGCCGGCGAGCCGGAACACCCCGCCGGTGAGGAACAGCAGGGCGGCAAACATGGTGAGCGCCTCCGCGCTCGCCTCCGGGCGGCGCAGGATCACGAAACCGGCCGCGATGTTGATCGCGGCGACGATGACGGCGAGCCAGAAGTAGTTGCTCTTGCGGGACTGGATCGCCTGGAGCAGGCCCACCACGCCGCCGGCCAGCAGCAGCCAGCCGAAGAGGAACATCGTGGTCAGGGTCGCGACACCGGTGTAGACGAGGCCCACCAGCCCGGCCACCACCAGGAGCGCCCCGAGCAGGGCCATCCACGCGAAACTGCGGCTGACCTTCTTCTTGTCGGCCTTGACGTCCTGCGGACCCGTACGGTCCGCACGCTCGGTACGGTCTGCGCCCATGGACGCCACCTTTCAGCTGCCCCCGACGGACCCTCGGACCCCGCGACTGCCTGCCGGTGCACCGAGCTGCCGGCGACCGGTCTCTTGATCATAGGTTTGACCGCCCGGGATAGCATCCGGCGCATGGATGCCGCCCTCCTCTCCTCCGTCGCCGACGGGGTCGCCACCGTCGTGATCTCGCACCCCGCCAAGCGCAACGCCATGACGGCCGCGATGTGGCGCGGGCTGCCGGAGCTGCTGGCCGGGCTCGCGGCCGATCCCGCCGTACGGGTGCTGGTCCTGACGGGGGCCGGCGAGACCTTCTGCGCGGGGGCCGACATCTCCTCGCTGACCGGGGACGACGACCCGCAGGCCCTGGCCGTGGCGGCGGAGGAGGCGCTCGCCGCCTTCCCCAAGCCCACGCTGGCCGCGATCCGCGGGTTCTGCGTGGGCGGGGGCAGTCAGCTGGCCGCCGCCTGCGATCTGCGCTTCGCCGAGGAGGGGGCCTCCTTCGGGGTGACGCCGGCGAGGCTGGGCATCGTCTACCCGGCCTCCTCCACCCGGCGGCTCGCCTCCCTGGTGGGCCCCTCGGCCGCCAAGTACCTTCTCTTTTCCGCCGAGTTGATCGACGCGGACCGGGCGCTGCGCACCGGACTGCTGGACGAGCTGCTGCCGGCGGGCCAACTCGACAAGCGCGTAGCGGAGTTCACGAGGATCCTGGCCACGCGTTCGCAGCTCACGCAGAGTTCGGCGAAGGAGTTCGCGGACGGCCGCACCGACCGCGACGCCTACTGGGCGGCGCAGGCCGCCGGGAGCGGCGACATCGCGGAGGGGGTCGCCGCGTTCCTGGAGCGGCGCGCGCCCGCCTTCACCTGGACTCCGCCGGCGGAGTGAGCCCGCGCAGCCGCGCGACGATGTCGGCGGGCGCCTTCTGCGGGGAGCCCGCGTCGTAGGGCGGCTGCGGATCGTACTCGGTCATCAGCTGCACGGTCTGCGCGTACGCGTCCCCCGCGATCCGGCCGAGGAGCGCGAGCCCCATGTCGATGCCCGCGGACACCCCCGCGGCCGTCACGTACTTCCCGTCGAAGACCACCCGCTCCGCGGTGGGCTCCGCCCCGTACGGGGGCAGACGGTCCAGGTACAGCCAGTGGCCGGTGGCCCTGCGCCCGTCGAGCAGGCCCGCGGCGGCGAGCAGGGTCGAGCCGGTGCAGACCGAGGTGGTCCAGGTGGTGGCGGCGTCGACGGTGCGCAGCCAGTCGAGGAGGACGGGGTTCTGCATCTCCCGGTCGGTGGCCGGCCCGCCGGGCACCAGGACGATGTCCGGCCGGGTCACCTCGTCGAGGCCCTTGGCGGCGACGAGCGAGAGGGAGCTCTGGTCGGCCCGTACGGGTCCCGGCCGCTCGGCCACGAACACGGTCTCGGCGCCCGGGAGGCGGCCGAGGGTGTCGAAGGGACCGATGGCGTCGAGGGCGGTGAATCCGTCGAACAGCAGGACGGCGATCTGCATGGCTCCTCCGGAGCGGTCGGTTGTCAGTGGGTGGTGCCGGATGTCAGGCGGGGGTGCCTGATGTCAGTGGGGGGTGCCGGACGTCAGGCGGGTGGCGCCTGATGTCAGTGGCGGGTGCCGGATGTCAGCGGGTGGCGCCGAACCGGCGGCGGTACTCGGCCGGGGGCTGGCCCAGGGTCTTCACGAATGCGCGGCGCAGGG
Organism: Streptomyces sp. NPDC058401; assembly: GCF_042722885.1. Lineage (NCBI taxonomy): Bacteria > Bacillati > Actinomycetota > Actinomycetes > Kitasatosporales > Streptomycetaceae > Streptomyces > Streptomyces sp. NPDC058401. The sequence goes on along the minus strand of NZ_JBHXKA010000102.1, from coordinate 3,417 downwards.
CCTCCGGGTTGCCGTAGCCGCAGGCGCGGGAGATCTGGGCGATGCCCTCGTCGCCCTCCTCCAGCAGCCGCCGCGCGTGCTCGACCCGTACCTGCTCCACGTACCGCCCGGGCGTCACGCCGGTCTCCGCCTGGAAGGACCGCGCGAAGTGCCGGGGCGACAGCGCGGCCCGCGCGGCGAGGGCCTCCACGCTCAGGTCCTCCGCCGGGTGCTCCGTGATCCAGTGCTGGACATCGCGCAGCGGCTCCCGCTGCGCGGTCTGCGCGGCGAGCTGGGCGCTGAACTGCGCCTGGTTGCCGGGGCGCCGCAGGAAGACCACCAGGTGCCGTGCGATGGACAGCGCCAGCTCCCGACCGTGGTCCTCCTCCACCAGGGCCAGAGCGAGATCGATGCCCGCCGTGACTCCGGCCGAGGTGGCCACCGGTCCGTCGCGGACGTAGATCGGGTCGGGTTCCACGGTGACGGCCGGGTAGTCCCGGGCCATCCGCTCGCCCACGTACCAGTGGGTCGTCGCGCGCCGTCCGTCCAGCAGTCCGGCCTCGGCCAGCAGCAGGCTGCCGGTGCAGACCGACACCAGCCGCTCCGCGGACCCGCCGTACGCGCGGAGCCAGTCCGTGATCGCCGGGGCGAAGTCCCCCGTGTACCGGCCTCCCGGCACCAGGAGGGTGGTCCCGGCGCCCGGCCGCTCGCTCTCCAGGTCCCCGTCGGGGACCAGCCGCAGGCCGCTGCTCGTGCGGACCGGGGCGCCGCCGGGCGAGACGGTGCGCAGCATGTACCGGGCCGGTCCGGGGTGGCGGCCGGCGCCGGAGAACACCTCCACCGGCCCCGTGACATCCAGGCTCTGCACGCCGTCGTAGAGGACGACGAGCACGTTTCGCGACGACATGACCTCATCGTGTGGCACCCCGCGCGAGGGCCGCAATGACGTGCACCCCACCTATCCGGCCATCCGGGTCCCGGTGCGATCCTGTTCTGGGCCCGTTGTGCCCCTCCCGCATTCTCCCCCTCGTCCCGGAGCCCCTCCTGTACCCCGTCGCCGCCGCGTGCCTGTCCGTCGCCCTCCTCCTCGGGGTGCTGGCCTTCGCCGTCCTGCGCCCGCGCGGGCTGCCGGAGGCCGCGGCCGCCGTGCCCGCCGCCGGGCTGCTCGTGGTGCTGGGCGTCGTACCGCCCGCCGATGCGTGGGCGCAGACCCGTGAGCTGCTGCCGGTGGTCGGGTTCCTCGCGGTGATCCTGGCGCTGGCCCGGCTCTGCGCCGACGAGGGGCTGTTCGAGGCCGCCGGCGCCGCGGTGGCCCGGCGGGCGGCGGGGCGGGGACCGGTGGCGCTGCTCGGCGGGGTGTTCGCCGTCGCCTCGGTCGTCACCGCCGCGCTGAGCCTGGACGCGACCGTGGTGCTGCTGACCCCGGTGGTGCTCGCGACCGCCTCCCGGCTGGGGGCCCGGCCGCGGCCGCACGTCTACGCGACCGCGCACCTGTCGAACTCCGCCTCGCTCCTGCTGCCGGTCTCCAACCTCACCAATCTCCTCGCCTTCGCCGCGAGCGGGCTCTCCTTCACCCGGTTCGCCGCGCTGATGGCCCTGCCCTGGCTGGCGGCGATCGGCGTGGAGTACGCGGTGTTCCGGCGCTTCTTCCGCGCCGACCTGGCGGCGCCCCCCGAGCACGTGCCGCAGGCCGGGGAGCGGGCCCCGCTGCCCCGGTTCGCGGCCGGGGTGCTCGCGCTGACCCTGGCCGGCTTCGCGCTCGCCTCGTTCGCGGGGGCCAGCCCCGCCTGGGCGGCGCTCGCTGGCACCCTCGTGCTGGCCGTACGGGCCCTGCGGCGCCGGGAGACCACGCCCCTGCGGATCCTGGGCTCCGCGGCGCCGGCCTTCTGCCTGTTCGTGCTGGCGCTGGGGGTGGTGGTGCGGGCCGTGGTGGACCACGGGCTCGGGGACGGGCTGGAGCGGGTGATCCCGGCCGGGGATTCCCTGCCCGCGCTGCTCGGGGTGGCCGCGGTGGCCGCCGTACTGGCCAACCTGATCAACAACCTGCCCGCGGTACTGGCCCTGCTCCCGGTGGCGGCGATGGGCGGCGCGGGGCCGGTGCTGGCCGTACTGATCGGGGTGAACATCGGGCCGAACCTCACCTACGCGGGGTCCCTGGCCACCCTGCTGTGGCGGCGGATCCTGCACGCGGACGGATACGAGGGGGTCAGGCTCGGGGACTTCACCCGGCTCGGCGTGCTGACCACCGTGCCGGCCCTCGCCGCTGCGGTGACCGCCCTGTGGGCGGGGCTCCGCCTCATCGGGGCCTGACCCCGCGCCCGGCCGCCGCCGCTTCCCGGCCCCGGAATCCGCACGCGCGGGGCGCGGATAGGATCGGGACATCATGACTGCAACCCTCGTCGCCAAGAAGCTCACCGCCGCGCACGGTGAGCGCACGCTCTTCGCCGATCTCGACCTCGTCGTCGCCCCCGGCGACGTCATCGGCCTCGTCGGCGTCAACGGCGCCGGAAAGTCCACCCTGCTGCGGATGCTCGCCGGGCTGGACACCCCCGAGACGGGTGACCTGCGCCTCTCCCCGCCCGGCGCGGCCGTCGGCCACCTGCCCCAGGAGCCCGAGCGGCGCCCCGGCGAGTCGATCCGCGAGTTCCTCGCCCGCCGTACCGGTGTGGCAGCCGCCCAGGCCGAGCTCGACACGGCGACACAGGGTCTGGTGGACGGCACCCCCGGTTCGGACGACGCGTACGCGGACGCCCTCGACCGGTGGCTGAACCTCGGCGGGGCCGACCTCGACGAGCGGGCCCTGCAGGTGGCCGGCGACCTGGGGCTGTCCGTCGGCCTCGACCTGCCGATGACCGCACTGTCGGGCGGCCAGGCCGCCCGCGCCGGACTCGCCTCGCTCCTGTTGTCCCGCTACGACGTCTTCCTGCTCGACGAGCCCACCAACGACCTGGACCTCGACGGTCTGGAGCGCCTGGAGCAGTTCGTGAAGGGACTGCGCGCCGGTACCGTCGTCATCAGCCACGACCGCGAGTTCCTCACGCGCACCGTCACCAAGGTCCTCGAACTTGACCTGGCCCAGCAGCAGATCAACCTCTACGGCGGCGGCTACGACGCCTACCTGGAGGAGCGCGAGCGGGCCCGCAACCACGCCCGCGAGGAGTACGACGAGTACTCCGACAAGCGCTCCGCGCTGGAGGACCGGGCCGCGATGCAGCGCGGCTGGAGCGACAAGGGCGTCAAGAACTCCAAGCGCAAGGCCACCGACAACGACAAGTCCGCCAGGAAGGCCGCCGCCGACGCGAGCGAGAAGCAGGCCTCCAAGGCCCGCCAGACGCAGCGCGCGATCGAGCGCCTCGACGTGGTCGACGAGCCGCGCAAGGAGTGGGAGCTGCGGATGGAGATCGCGGCCGCCCCGCGCTCCGGCTCGGTGGTCGCCAC
>NZ_JBHXKA010000101.1:0-30286 GCF_042722885.1 Streptomyces sp. NPDC058401 | reverse complement strand
GTCTTGAACTGCACGCAGGTGCTGTCCAGGGCGGACTTGAAGGTGTAGCCCGTGGACGCCCCGCCGACGGTCAGCGACTTGGGCGCGGGGCACTTCGCGGTCTGCGAGATGTCCCGGCGGACCAGCTGGTAGCTGTCGGCGTAGCCGGTACCGATGAGCAGCGCCGGATAGGCGGCGGCCTGGAGCATGCAGCTGGTCGTGGTACCGCCGACCGTGCTGCACACCGGGTTGCCGGCGTCGTCGTAGATCTGCACGGAGGCGTTGACCCGCTTGCTGGCGTTCGTGTAGTCGATCATCTCCGCGGTCGAGTGCTTGCCCGCCGCGAGTGCGAGGCACTTGACCTGCTTGTCTGCGGTGAGATTGGCCCGGCTGCCCGGAGAGGGGCCGAAGGTGGCGCTGTTCCAGGTCGTGCAGCCGGCGGTGTTGCCGGTGCCGTGGACGGTCACCCGGTAGGTGCCGGAGGCGGGGCCGTTGAAGACCGCGCGGAAGGGGGCGGTGCCGGTCAGCTTGCAGACGGAGAGGTCGTACGTGGCCTCGCACTGCTGCTCGCCCTTGGCGTCGTACACCGTGGTGCTCACGTCCGCGCCGCCGTCCGCCGGCAGGTTGTCGTAGAAGTACAGGCCCTTGCCGGTGGCCGTCGGGAGGGTCCGGCAGAGCCGCTGGCCGGCTCCGGTGAAGGAGCCGGTCGCCGGACCGGAGGCGAAGCCGTCGTCACGTACGTCCGTGCAGCCGGCGGACTGGCTGGTCACGTAGAACCAGAAGCCGTACGCGTCCATGGTGTTGTTCGCGTCGCGCGCCCAGGTGTAGGAGCCGGCGGAGAGGTTGCACGGCTTCAGGAGCTGTGGCGTGCAGGCTGCCGTTCCGTTGAGCCGGTAGAGGCGCCCCGAGATCCACGAGGCGGCCTCGGTCGGACCGAAGGAGTGGGGACCTGTAGTGGTCACGCGCAGGGTCCGGCACGGCGCCTTGGAGGTGGCCCCGGGGACGGTGCCGTAGGCCTGCACGTCGACGACGGGGCAGCCGGTGCCGTAGGACAGGCGGGCGACGGTGAAGCCGTAGGCCGCGCTCCGTCCGTAGTCCTGGTTGATCAGCACGGTGTACGGAGCGGTGCCCGTCAGCTTGCAGTCGAAGTCCTGCGAGCTGTTGACGCGGGTGGAGCAGACCTGCTTGCCGGAGGCGTCGAAGACGGTGCCCTGCACCTCGTACGAGGTCAGGTGTACGCGCAGGACGGAGCCGGTGACGACGTTCGTCGGCAGGCGGCGGCAGTCACCGGTGGAGCCGGCGGCCACGGTGGCCTCGAAGAGCTTCGGCGCCCCGAGGGCGACCGCGGACGCGGCCACGGTGGCACAGGTGGTACTGGAGACCAGCGATCGGTAGGAGACCGAGAAGCCGTCCGTGGAGGAGGAGCTGACGTCCAGAGTGTAGGCACCCGCCTTGCTGGTCAGGCAGCTCCCCTCGCCCGACCAAGACTGCGGCCGGGTGCAGGCGACCTCGGATCCGTCGGGCCCGGTCAGCTTCGTGTACGCGGATCCGCCGCTGCCGAGCTCGACGGCCTGGACGAGGACCAGGTCCGTCGCCGCCGTCAGGGAGAACGTGAACCGGAACGGCCCCGTCCCCGAGGGTTTGGTGCAGGTGTGGACCGCGTCGGGTGCGAGGGCGCCCGAGCAGGTCTCGGCGGCCGCTCCACCACGGATCTCGCGCGCGGCCGCGGCCCGCTCGGCCGCGGGGTCCCGCGGCTTGGGCGCGGGCTCGGCGGGCGGCGCCTTCGGGGCGGGCGGGGCCTTGGGCGCGCCCTCGGCCGTGGGGCCGGCCGGCCCGTTCGCCGGTACGGACGCAGCGGCGGCCCGTCCCCCGTCCTGTGCTGCGACGGCGGCGGTGGCCACGCCGGTGGGTCCGACGAGAGCGGCCAGGACGGCGATGATCAGCGCGACGAGCGCGACGCCTTGGCGTCGGCCTCTCGCTCGACAGCGGACGTGCTTGAAGCGTTGTGGCATGTGATCCCCCCAGGATGCACGCCCCCGCCTCGTGTCGATCACTGCGGCCCGGGGAGCCAGCGGAGCCTAGCGAACACGACGGCCCGCCCCGTGCTCGGGGCGGGCCGTCGGCGTGCGAACGGGGCGCGGAGGTACTACTTCACGACCGACAGGGGCAGCAGTTTCTTGCCCGTCGGGCCGATCTGGATGCTGGTGTCGAGCTGCGGGCAGACGCCGCAGTCGAAGCACGGGGTCCAGCGGCAGTCCTCGACCTCGGTCTCGTCGAGGGCGTCCTGCCAGTCCTCCCAGAGCCAGTCCTTGTCCAGGCCGGAGTCGAGGTGGTCCCAGGGGAGCACCTCTTCGTAGGTGCGCTCGCGGGTGGTGTACCAGGCGACGTCCACGCCGTACGCGGGCAGGGTCTTCTCGGCCGCCTGCATCCAGCGGTCGTACGAGAAGTGCTCGCGCCAGCCGTCGAAGCGGCCGCCCGACTCGTACACGGCGCGGATGACGTCGCCGATGCGGCGGTCGCCGCGGGAGAGGAGGCCCTCGACGATGCCGGGCTTGCCGTCGTGGTAGCGGAAGCCGATGGAGCGGCCGTACTTCTTGTCGCCGCGGAGCTTGTCGCGGAGCTTGCCGAGACGGGCGTCCGTCTCCTCGGCCGACAGCTGCGGGGCCCACTGGAAGGGGGTGTGCGGCTTGGGGACGAACCCGCCGATCGACACCGTGCAGCGGATGTCGTTCTGGCCGGAGACCTCGCGGCCCTTGGCGATGACGTTGACCGCCATGTCGCCGATCTGGAGGACGTCCTCGTCGGTCTCGGTGGGCAGGCCGACCATGAAGTACAGCTTCACCTGGCGCCAGCCGTTGCCGTACGCGGTGGCGACCGTACGGATCAGGTCCTCTTCCGAGACCATCTTGTTGATGACCTTGCGCATGCGCTCGGAGCCGCCCTCGGGGGCGAAGGTCAGACCGGAGCGGCGGCCGTTGCGGGTCAGCTCGTTGGCCAGGTCCACGTTGAAGGCGTCCACGCGGGTGGACGGGAGGGACAGGCCCACCTTGTCGTCCGTGTAGCGGTCGGCCAGGCCCTTGGCGATGTCCGCGATCTCGGTGTGGTCGGCCGAGGAGAGGGAGAGGAGGCCCACCTCTTCGAAGCCCGTCGCCTTGAGGCCGCGTTCCACCATCTCGCCGATGCCGGTGATGCTTCGCTCCCGCACGGGGCGCGTGATCATGCCGGCCTGGCAGAAGCGGCAGCCGCGGGTGCAGCCGCGGAAGATCTCCACGGACATGCGCTCGTGGACGGTCTCGGCGAGCGGGACCAGGGGCTGCTTGGGGTAGGGCCACTCGTCGAGGTCCATGACGGTGTGCTTGGACACGCGCCACGGCACGCCGGAGCGGTTCGGGACGACGCGGCCGATGCGGCCGTCCGGCAGGTATTCCACGTCGTAGAAGCCCGGCACGTACACGCCGCCGGTCTTCGCGAGGCGCAGGAGCACCTCTTCGCGCCCGCCCGGGCGGCCCTCGGCCTTCCACGCGCGGATGATCTCGGTCATGTCGAGGACGGCCTGCTCGCCGTCGCCGATGACGGCGCAGTCGATGAACTCCGCGATCGGCTCGGGGTTGAAGGCCGCGTGGCCGCCCGCGAGCACGATGGGGTGGTCGACCGTACGGTTCTTCGCCTCCAGCGGGATGCCCGCGAGGTCCAGCGCCGTCAGCATGTTGGTGTAGCCGAGCTCGGTGGAGAAGGACAGTCCGAAGACGTCGAAGGCCCCGACCGGGCGGTGGGAGTCGACGGTGAACTGCGGCACCTTGTGCTCGCGCATCAGTTCTTCGAGGTCCGGCCACACGCTGTACGTGCGCTCCGCGAGCACGCCCTCGCGCTCGTTGAGCACCTCGTACAGGATCATGACGCCCTGGTTGGGGAGCCCGACCTCGTACGCGTCCGGGTACATCAGCGCCCAGCGGACATCGGCGCTCTCCCACGGCTTGACCGTGGAGTTGAGCTCACCGCCGACGTACTGGATCGGCTTCTGGACGTGCGGAAGCAGGGCCTCAAGCTGAGGGAAGACCGATTCGGTCATCACGCGACTTTCGTGAAGCGGGCAGGGGGCGACTCTCAAGCGTACCCCGGGGCCCGGAGCGCCCCCGCCCGCACCATCAGCCGCGTACGGCCGCCGCCGGCCCCGCGGTCGCCGCCCACACCTGGGGCAGCTCGTGCTCGCGGCGCTCGGCCAGTGCCTCCTCGCGGGCGTAGAGCACGCCCCAGGTGAAGGCCGACTCCCCCGCGCCCGCCGCCTGGACGGCGAGTGCGCGCAGGGCTTCGCGGGCGACGACCCCGTCCCGGTGGTCGCCGAGCAGGGTCTGGACCGCCTTCACCGCCTTGGCCAGCCTGCGCGCGGGTTTGCCGAGGGCCGGGGCGGCCGCCTCGGCCGCGTACCGGGCGCGCTTCGCGGCCTTGCGGGCCTCGTGCAGGGCCAGGTCGCGGCCCTGGCCCGGGTCCATGGACAGGGCGGCCCCGACCCGGCCGGCGAGGCGTTCGTAGTCGCCGAGGACCGCGGCGGGCAGGGCCGACGCGGCGGGCCGGGCGGCGGCCTTCAGCAGCGGCGGGTCGGCCAGCAGGGCGTCGAGGGAGTTCAGCAGGGCCACGTGGCGCCGGCTGTCGAGCGCGGCCAGCGCGGCGCGGCGCGAGCCGGTGCGGCGGGCCACGTTCCAGATCTTGAGGCGGCCGCGGACCGGGCCCAGCACGAGGGTGCGCGGGAGTTCGTCGAGGCGGGTCTGGATCCGCTCCAGCAGTACTTCCTGGTCCCGGTCGACTCCGAGCTCGGCGGCGAGCCAGCGCAGCTCCTCGCCGACCGGTCCGGTCTCGGCGGGGTCCAGGATCCGGCGGTGGGTCTTGAAGGCGCTGCGCAGGCGGCGGGTGGCGATCCGCATCTGGTGGACGGAGTCGGGCAGCCCGCGGCGTACGGCGGGGTCCTGGGCGATGAGGATGTCGCGCTGTTCGCGCAGGTACGCGAGCACGTGCGCGCCCACCGTGTCCTGCTCGGGGCCCTCGCCGGCCGTGGGGGCCGGGGGCTCCCCGCCGGTCTCCGTCAGCGCCCGGGCGAGCTTCGAGGGGGCGTCGCTGACCCGGAGTCCGGCCTTGCGGAAGGTCTTCTCCACGGCGTCGAGCAGCGCCGGGTCGGCCCCGTCGGCGAGCTCGACCTCCACCTCGGTCCAGGCGGCGTTGGCCTCGGCGCGCTCGGCCCGGACCGCGTCCGTGGACAGCTCCGCGAGGAGGCCGCCGTCGGCGTCGAGGAGGTGGCTGACCTTGCGCGAGGACAGGAGCCTGACCTGCGGTTCCAGCGGGATGTCGCGGACGCGGGAGCGCAGCAGTGCGGTCAGCGCGTCCGGGACGGTGTCGCCGAGGGGGGCCGTGATCTCGTCGCGCACGCCGGGGGCGACGGGCAGTTTGAGGTGCCAGCCGGCGTCCTTGCCGCCGGTGCGGCGGCGCAGGGTGAGCCCGTCGGCGGCGAGCCGCTGGTCGGGGGTGTCGTAGTAGACGGCGTCGAGCTCGACCGTGCCCTGGTCGGTCACGGACGCGATGGCAGCCGTGCCCCTCAGGTCGGGTACTCCGCGCCGTCCGGCCTTGGTGGTCCTGAACTCGAATTTGCGCTCGATCTCGCGCTTCGTGTCCGCCATGGATCGAACGTAGTCCTGAACGGAAGGCGGCGGGAAGAAAAACGGCGGGTGCGGCGGAAAACCTGCCCGGGAACCGACGGATCGAGCCGAACGCCGGCCGGCCCGGCCCGGGCAACCCCGGGGCCGGGCCGACAACGCCTCACGCCGACGACGTCTCACGCCGCCAATGCCTCACACCGACAGCGCCTCACCGCCGCCGCCTCACGCCGACAACGGCCGCTGCACCCTGATCGACTGGAGCAGCCCGATGGCCACCCACACGGCGAACATCGATGATCCTCCGTAGGACACGAAGGGCAGTGGCAGCCCGGCCACGGGCATGATCCCGAGGGTCATGCCGATGTTCTCGAAGGCCTGGAAGGCGAACCAGGCGATGATCCCGGCGCACACGATCGTGCCGTAGAGCTCGGTCGTCTCGCGGGCGATCATGCAGGCGCGCCACAGGATGACCCCGAGCAGCACCAGGATCAGCCCGGCGCCGACGAAGCCCAGCTCCTCCCCCGCCACCGTGAAGACGAAGTCGGTCTGCTGCTCCGGCACGAACTGGCCGGTGGTCTGCGAGCCCTTGAAGAGCCCGGAGCCGGTCAGCCCGCCGGAGCCGATGGCGATGCGCGCCTGGTTGGTGTTGTAGCCGACGCCGGCCGGGTCGAGCTCGGGGTTGGCGAAGGCCGCGAAGCGGTTGATCTGGTACTCGTCGAGGACGCCGAGCTGCCAGATCAGGATGGCCCCGCCGGCGCCGGAGCCGAGCAGGCCCAGCACCCAGCGGTTGGAGGCGCCGGAGGCGAGCAGGACGCCGAGCACGATGACGACCATGACCATCACGGAGCCGAGGTCGGGCATCAGCATGATGATGCCCATGGGGAAGGCGGCCAGGCAGAGCGCCTTGACGACGGTGCGGTGGTCGGGGTGGGCGAGGTCTCCCGCGTCCACCCGGGCGGCGAGCAGCATCGCCATGACCAGGATGATCGTGATCTTGACGAACTCGGAGGGCTGGAGCGAGAAGCCGCCGCCGACCACGATCCAGGCGTGGGCCCCGTTGATGGTGGCGCCGAGCGGGGTGAGCACCGCGAGGATCAGGACCACGGAGAGCCCGTAGAGGATCGGTACGGCGCCGCGCAGGGTGCGGTGTCCGAGCCAGATCGTGCCGATCATCAGCACGAGGCCGATGCCGGTGTTCATGGCGTGCCGGAAGAGGAAGTAGTACGGGTCCCCGTTGTTCAGCGAGGTCCGGTTGCGGGTCGCCGACCACACCAGCAGGGCGCCGATGAGGGAGAGGGCGAGCGCCGAGAGGAGTATCGGCCAGTCGAGCCGGCGCACGACGGAGTCGCGGGCGGTGAGCTTGGCCATCGCTCCCCGCTGCTCCGGCGCGTACCGGGGTACGGAGAACTTGTTCGCGGTCTGCATCAGGGTTCAGTCCTGCCGTGCTGCGGGCGGGGCGGGCGGCCCGGCGAGCGGGGGCGGCGCCAGGTCTTCGGGGGACGGGGGCACGTACGGCGTGATCGCGGGAGAGTCGATGGAGCCGTCGGCCTGGATGGCGGGGAGCTTGGCCTCGGGGCGGATCAGCAGGGCGGCCTTGGGGTCCTGCTTGCCTGCCATGTCGAGACCGTAGATGGCGTTGTAGACGTTGCGGACGGCGGGGCCGGAGGCGCCGGAGCCGGTGCCGCCCTGGGAGATCGTCATGACGATCGTGTAGTCGTCGGTGTACGTGGCGAACCAGGAGGTGGTCTGCTTGCCGTAGACCTCGGCGGTGCCGGTCTTGGCGTGCATGGGGATCTGCTTCTGCGGCCAGCCGCCGAAGCGCCAGGCGGCGGTGCCGCGGGTGGCGACGCCTTCGAGGGCCGCGGCCATCTTCTGCCGGGTCTCCTCGGTCATCGGGAGCCGGCCGTGGGACTGCGGCTTGATCTCCTCGACGTGCTTGCCGTCGGCGCTGACGATGGCCTTGCCGATGGTCGGGTTCCACATGGTGCCGCCGTTGGAGATGGCGGCGTAGATGGTGGCCATCTGGATCGGGGTGACGAGGGTGTCGCCCTGCCCGATGGAGTAGTTGACGGCGTCACCGGCGCGCATGAGGTTGCCTTCGAGGCAGTTCTCGTAGGAGAGCAGCTCCACGTAGGTGCCGCCCTTCTTGCCGGTCTTGCACCAGCCGTCCTTGTTGGCCGCCCAGAACCGCTGCTTCCACTCGCGGTCGGGGACCCGGCCCTTCTCCTCGCCCGGCAGGTCGATGTTGGTCTCGGCGCCGAGGCCGAACTGGTGGGCGGTCTTGTAGAAGACCTGCGCCGGGTTCTTCTTCGGCTTGAGCCCGCCGTCCTTCAGCCATTCCTTGTGGCCCAGGGCGTAGAACACGGTGTCGCAGGAGACTTCCAGGGCCCGCCCCAGGGTGATCGAGCCGTGTCCCTGGGACTCGAAGTTCTTGAAGACCTGGCCGCCGATGGAGTACGAGCTCGGGCAGGGGTACTCCCCGTCGAACTTGTACCCGGCGTTGACCGCGGCCGCCGTCGGGATGACCTTGAAGATGGAGCCGGGGGCGGCCTGTCCCTGGATGGCCCGGTTCATGAGGGGGACGTTGGAGCCCTTGGCGGTGAGGCGGGCGTAGTCCTTGCCGGAGATCCCGCCGACCCAGACGTTCGGGTCGTAGGTGGGGTTGGAGGCCATGGCCACGACCCGGCCGGTCCTGGACTCCATGACGACGATGGCGCCCGCGTCGGCCTTGTAGAGGACGCCGGTGTTGCGGTCGATCTGCTTGCGCGCTTCCAGCATGGCCGCATTGAGCTCGTACTCGGCCACGCCCTGGACCCGGGCGTCGATGCTGGTGACGAGGTTGGCCCCGGGCACGGCCCGGTCGTTCCTGGCCATGCCGATGACCCGGCCGAGGTTGTCCACCTCGTAGCGGGTGACGCCGGCCTTCCCGCGCAGTTCCTTGTCGTAGGTGCGCTCGATGCCGAAGCGGCCGACCTGGTCGGAGCGCAGGAACGGGGAGTTGGTGTCCTTGGCCTTGACGATCTCTTCGTCGGTGACCGGGGAGAGGTAGCCGAGGACCTGGCCGGTGTTGGCGCCGCCGGGGGCCGGGTAGCGGCGTACGGCGGTGGGCTCGGCGGTGATCCCGGGGAAGTCCTCGGGGCGCTCGCGGATCTGCAGGGCCTGCTGGGTGGTGGCCTTGTTGGTGACCGGGATCGGCTGGTAGGGGGAGCCGTTCCAGCAGGGCTGCGGGGTCTCGTTGTTGCAGAGGCGGACCTTGTCGGTCACGTCCTGCGGCTTCATGTCGAGGACCCCGGCGAGGCGGGAGAGCACGCCCTTGCCGCGGTCCTTCATCTTCATCAGCTCGGTGCGGCTGGCGGAGACGACGAGGCGGGTCTCGTTGTCGGCGAGGGCGACCCCGCGGGCATCGAGGATGGAGCCGCGCACGGCGGGCTGGACCACCTGCTGCACGTGGTTGTTCTTCGCCTCGTCGGAGTACTCGTCGCCGTTGCGGACCTGGAGGTACCAGAGCCGGCCGCCGAGGGTGAGGAGGAGGGAGAAGACGAGAACCTGGATGATCACGAGCCGGATCTGCACCCGGGAGGTACGGCCGGTCTCCGGAATGTTGGTCACGTGGACTCCTCCCTCACAGTTTCTTGACGCTCTTCACACCCTTGATTCCCTTGACGCCCTTTATCCGGCCGGCCCGGTTGGCCCGGCTGCGGGCGGTCTTCATCCGCAGGCCGCCGCGCTGGCTGCCGATCCGCAGCCCGGTGCCGCCGGCCAGCCAGCCGGAGGCGATGTCCTTGCCCGCGGGCGGGCCGCCGTTGGCCTCGACGGCCATCGGGTCGTTCTCGGCGCGGCGGGCCAGGGCCATGATGAACGGCACCGTGAAGGGGGCCAGCAGCAGGTCGTAGAGGACCGCGGTGAACACCAGTCCGCTGAGCCCCACGTGCCGGGCGGCGGTGTCGCCGACCAGGGCGCCGACGCCCGCGTAGAGCAGGGTGGAGACGAAGGCGGCGCCGACGACGGTGAGCATGGGGCCCCAGGCGGAGCGGAACCGCCCGGTGTCGGGGCGGACCAGGCCGGCGACGTAGCCGATGACGCACAGCACGAGCGCGTAGCGGCCGGCGGCGTGGTCGGCGGGCGGGGCCAGGTCGGTGAGGATGCCGGCGGTGAAGCCGATGAGGGCCCCGCCGACGCATCCGTACACGAGTGCGAGGGCGACGACCGTGAGCAGGACCAGGTCGGGGACGGCTCCGGGGAGTTGGAGGCGGCCCAGGACGGAGACCTGGACGACCAGGGCGACCACGACGAGCGTGCCCGAGAGCAGGATCCGGTTGAAACGCATGATGATCGGCTCCTAGTCCTCGGCCGGCTTGCCGGACGCGCCGGGCGACGGGGTGACCGTGACGGTGACCGTCGGGGTGGGCTTGGGGGCCTCGGGCTTGGGCGGCAGGACCGCGTCGCGCGGGTCCTCGCGCGGGGGCATGACCACGACGCCCACGATGTCCAGGCGGGAGAAGCCCACGAAGGGGCGGACCCAGATGGTGCGGGTCAGGTCGCCGCGCGAGGGGTCGACCTTGATCACCTCGCCGATCGGGACTCCGGGCACGAAGGGCTTGTTGCCGCGCGAGCCGAAGGTCACGAGCCGGTCGCCGGTGTTGATCTTGGCCTTGCCGTTGAGCAGCTGTACGGAGAGCTCCCGGTCGCCCTGGCCGGTGGCGAAGCCCAGTTCCCCGGTCTTCTCCAGACGGGTGCCGACGGTGAAGTCGGGGTCGTTGGCGAGGACCACGGTGGCGGTGTCGGGGCCGACGGTGGCGACGCGGCCGACGAGTCCGTCCCCGTTGAGGACGGTCATGTCGCGCTCGATGCCGTCCTTGCTGCCCGCGTCGATGGTCACGGTCCAGGAGAAGCCCTGGGCCGCTCCTATGGCGATGACCTCGGCGCCCTTGATGCCGTACTGGCCCGCGCCCGCCCGCTTGAGCATCTCGTCGAGCTCGCGGATCCGGTTGCGGGTCTGGTCGTCGCTGCCCAGCTTGGCCTTGAGGGCCGCGTTCTCGCGCTCCAGCGTCGCGATGCGGTTGTGCCGCTCGCCGGAGTCCCGTACCGCCCCTATGGCGTTGGCGACCGGGTCGACCCCTTTCGCCACGCCCTTCTCGACCGGCCCGAAGACCGCTGCGGCGGCCTGTCGGGCACCGTCGACCGGAGACTCCTCGCCCGTCCTGATGTCCACCGTGATCAAAGCGAACGCGATGGCGATCAGAAGCACCAGGAGCAGCCGGCTCTCTCGTGTGTCCCTCACGTGCGGCGGCCGTGCCTTCCTCATAGATACCCGTGCGGCTGGGCCGAAAGAGACGGCCCGCGCCGCTCCGGTGGAGCCGGGGCTCGCACCGGACCTTGCCTGTATATCAACGATCCGCCGCACGGGCCCGGTAGCACCCGTACGGCGGATCATTTGTGTTCCACCGCCGTGCGGCGGGGTTCCACCGCCGTGCGGCGGGCCGGATCAGCGCCGCGGCTGGGCGTCCAGGACCTGCTGGAGCGCCTCGAACTCCTCTACGCACTTGCCGGATCCGAGCGCGACGGAGTCGAGCGGGTCCTCGGCGATGTGGATCGGCATGCCCGTCTCGCGGCGCAGCCGCTCGTCGAGGCCGCGGAGCAGGGCGCCGCCTCCGGTCAGGACGATGCCGCGGTCCATGATGTCGCCGGAGAGCTCCGGCGGGCACTTGTCGAGGGTGGTCTTGACGGCGTCGACGATGGCGTTGACCGGCTCCTCGATCGCCTTGCGCACCTCGGCGGCCGAGATCACGACGGTCTTGGGCAGGCCCGAGACCAGGTCGCGGCCGCGGATCTCGGTGTGCTCGTCCTTGTCGAGGTCGTAGGCCGACCCGATGGTGATCTTGATCTGCTCGGCGGTCCGCTCACCGAGGAGGAGCGAGTACTCCTTCTTGATGTGCTGGATGATCGCGTTGTCGAGCTCGTCGCCGGCCACCCGGATGGACTGTGCCGTGACGATTCCGCCGAGGGAGATGACGGCCACCTCGGTGGTGCCGCCGCCGATGTCCACGACCATGTTGCCGGTGGCCTCGTGGACGGGCAGGCCCGCACCGATGGCGGCGGCCATCGGCTCCTCGATGATGTGCACCTGGCGGGCACCGGCCTGCGTGGACGCCTCGATGACGGCGCGGCGCTCCACTCCCGTGATGCCGGAGGGCACGCAGACCACGACGCGCGGACGGGCCAGGTAACGGCGCTTGTGGATCTTGAGGATGAAGTACCGGAGCATCCGCTCGGTGATCTCGAAGTCGGCGATGACGCCGTCCTTGAGAGGCCGCACGGCGACGATGTTGCCGGGCGTGCGCCCGATCATCTTCTTGGCTTCGGAGCCGACCGCCAGGATGCCACCGGTGTTCGTGTTGATGGCGACCACGGACGGCTCGTTCAGGACGATTCCCCGGCCCCTCACGTACACCAGCGTGTTGGCGGTCCCGAGGTCGATCGCCATGTCACGGCCGATGAACGACATGTTGTTCCCCTTGTTCCCCATGAGGAGCGTCTGGCCTTCCAGTTGATAGCGGCTGCTGTCAGGTCGGCGAGGTGGGTGTGTGGGTGGAGGCCCCATCGTAGTGCCGCAAGTACGGCCACCGCGCGACGGGACTCCGGCAAGCCCGCCGGAACGAATACCCGCCCCCATAGTGGTGACGTCGTGTCCTGTCGATGCGTTCCCGAATATGCCCGGTAATACCGGAGGGCGACCGAAATTACTTCGGTCGCCCCAGGTCATGAGCGCTATTCGGCTGATGTTGCGTCAGAAAAGAGTGATCACAGCGCCGGGAAGAACAGCTTCAGCTCCCGCTCCGCGGACTCCTCGGAGTCCGAGGCGTGGATCAGGTTCTCCCGGGTGACGGTACCGAAATCACCCCGGATGGAGCCGGGCGCGGCGGCAATCGGGTCAGTGGGTCCCGCCAACTGGCGGACACCCTCGATGACGCGCTCCCCTTCGACGACCAGGGCCACGACCGGGCCGCTCGCCATGAAGCCCATGAGGGGCTCGTAGAAGACCTTGCCCTTGTGCTCGCCGTAGTGCGCTTCCAGGGTCTCCTGGTCCAGCGTGCGCAGCTCCAGCGCGGGAATGGTCCAGCCGGCCTTCCGCTCGATGCGGCCGACGATCTCGCCGATCAGGCCGCGACGGACGGCGTCGGGCTTGAGGAGGACGAGCGTGCGCTGGGTCATATGGGTAACTCCTTGCGGCATACGGGTGCGGTCCGACGAGGCTACAGGGGCCCGGGCCCCGGCCGTACGGGGCCTTCCCGGGCCCCGCTCCGGCTCCCCCGCCGGCTACGCCTCGGTCGGGGCGGCGGCCTGGGCCTCCGCCTGGGCGGCCCAGCGGGCCTTGATCACGTCGATGCGGCGGCCGTAGTGGATCGAGCACCACCACAGGCCGGCGAACACCACGCCCAGGATGAACATCATCGGGACGACCAACCCGCTCAGCACGAGCCCGATCTGCAGGGCCCAGCCGATCTGCACGGCCCCGGGGCGCGAGAGCATCCCGCACAGCAGGACCGACACCAGCATCGCGATCCCGCAGACCGTCCAGACGGTGGTCTGGCTCAGATCGCCCTTCATCGCGACCAGCCCGGCGAAGCCGATCACGAAGAACTCGGCGATCAGCGTCGAAGCACACAGCGTGCGCATCCCTCAGCCCCTCTTCAGCAGCAGGCGGGCCTCGCCCACCGTGATGACGGACCCGGTCACCAGGACCCCGGCCCCTCCGTATTCCGCCTCTTCCTCCGCCAGCGTGATCGCCGCCTCCAGGGCGTCGTCCAGCCGCGGCTCCACCTGCACCCGGTCGGCGCCGAAGACCTCGACCGCGACGGCCGCCAGATCGTCGGCGGACATCGCCCGGTGGCTGGTGTTCTCCGTGATGACGACCTCGGCGAAGATCGGCTCGAAGGCCTCGAAGACCCCGCGCGCGTCCTTGCCCTCGCTCGCGCCCACGACGCCGATCAGCCGGCTGAAGCCGAAGGCCTCGGTCACCGCCTCCGCCGTGACCCGCGCCCCGGCCGGGTTGTGGGCCGCGTCCAGCACCACCGTCGGGCTGCGCCGCACGACCTCCATGCGGCCGGGCGAGGTCACCGAGGCGAAGGCCTTCTGCACGGTCTCCACGTCCAGCGCCCGCGCGTGGTCGGCGCCGATCCCGAAGAAGGCCTCGACCGCCGCCAGCGCCACCGCCGCGTTGTGCGCCATGTGGGCGCCGTGCAGCGGGAGGAAGATGCCGTCGTACTCGCCGCCCAGCCCGCGCAGCGTCAGCTGCTGCCCGCCGACCGCGACCTCGCGGGTGACGACGCCGAACTCCATGCCCTCGCGGGCGACGGTCGCGTCGACCTCCACTGCCTTCTTCAGCAGTACCTGCGCGGCGTCCGCCGGCTGCTGCGCCAGGATCACGGTGGCGCCCTGCTTGATGACGCCGCCCTTCTCCTGTGCGATCTCACCGGTGGTGGAGCCGAGCCGGTCCGTGTGGTCCAGGCTGATCGGGGTGACCACGGCGACCGCGCCGTCGATCACGTTGGTGGCGTCCCAGGTGCCGCCCATGCCGACCTCGACCACGGCCGCGTCCACGGGCGCGTCCGCGAAGGCCGCGTAGGCCATGCCGGTGAGGACCTCGAAGAACGACAGCCGGAACTCCTCGGCCGTGTCCACCATGTCCACGTAGGGCTTGATGTCGTGGTACGTCTCGACGAACCGCTCGGCGGTGATCGGTGCACCGTCCAGGCTGATCCGCTCGGTCACCGAGGACACGTGCGGGCTGGTGTAGCGGCCGGTGCGCAGCTCGAAGGCGTTCAGCAGCGCCTCGATCATGCGGGCGGTGCTCGTCTTGCCGTTGGTGCCGGTGACGTGGATGGAGGGGTACGCGCGCTGCGGCTCGCCCAGGACGTCCATCAGCGCGGCGATCCGCGTGACGGACGGCTCCAGCTTGGTCTCGCCCCAGCGGCCGGCCAGCTCCTGCTCCACCTCCCGCAGCGCCTGGGCCACCTCGGGGTCGGCGGGCTCTTCGGGTACCGGGTCGCCCTGGGGCGGACCGGCCTGCGTGCGCAGGGTGCGGCTGCCCGCCGCGATCACCGCCAGGTCGGGGTCGCGGTCGGACTCTTCCGCGACGATCTGGTCGAACGCGTCGAAGCTGTCATCGTGGCTCTCGGGCTGCTGCTCACTCACGGGACCCAGTCTACGGACGAGGACCGGGGGGTCTTTCGGCCCGGTCGGATCGGGACCTTCGGCTGCCGGGGCGACCAGATCGTTATGCAAGCCTTGCGGACAGGAGATTGGGGAGCAAATGCCGCAGGCCAGCACGAACAAGACAGGTTCCAGCCGCGACATAGGGATAGACCTGGGAACCGCCAACACCCTCGTCTACGCACGGGGGCACGGCATCGTCCTCAATGAGCCGTCCGTGGTCGCCGTCAAGGCGGGCACCACCACCGCACTGGCCGTGGGTACCGAGGCCAAGGAGACCATCGGCCGCACCCCCGGCTCCATCACCGCGATCCGCCCCCTCAAGGACGGCGTGATCTGCGACTACGAGGCCGCCGAGGAGATGATCCGGCACTTCGTCCGCAAGGCCGTCCCCGGCCGCCGGGTCCGCACCCGCATGGTGATCTGCGTACCGTCCGGGGTCACCCCGGTGGAACGGCGGGCCATCATCCACGCCTCCACCCGGGCCGGCGCCAGAACCGTGCACCTGATCGAGGAACCCATGGCCGCCGCGATCGGGGCCGGGCTCCCGGTGTCCGAACCGCGCGGCTCGATGGTCGTCGACATCGGCGGCGGCACCTCCGAGGTCGCGGTCATCTCGCTGGGCGGCATCGTCACCTCCCAGTCGCTGCGGATCGGCGGCGACCGGCTGGACGCCGCGATCACCGACTGGGTCCGCAAAGAGCACTCCCTGCTCATCGGCGACCGCACCGCCGAGGACGTCAAGATCGCCATCGGCTCGGCGTGGCCGGTGCCGGACCGGCCCGAGCTGGAAAGCGCCACCTTCACGGTGCGGGGCCGCGAGAAGGTCGGCGGCATGCCCCAGACGCTCGTGCTCGACGCGCGCGACGTACGGGCCGCCCTCGACGAGCCGATCGAGGCGATCATCGCCGCCGTGCGCACCACCCTGGAGGAGTGCCCGCCCGAACTGTCCGGGGACGTCATGGAGCACGGCATCGTCCTGACCGGCGGCGGCGCGCTGCTGCCCGGCCTGGACCTGCGGATGGCCTCCTCGACGGGGATCCCCGTCTTCGTCGCGGACGACCCGCTGGACTGCGTGGCGCTGGGCTCGGGCCGCTGCGTGGAGGACATGGACGCGCTCAGCAGCCTGCTGGCACCGGCGAAGGGCTAGGGCGGGCGCGCGCGGGGCCGGCGCCGCCGCCGGGCTCAGCCCTTCGGGAGCGTCGCGAGGACCTCGTACGCCTCTTGCGTGCGCGTGGCCGTCAGTGTGCCGCCCAGGCTGCGCACGCGCTCGGACATGCTCGCCGTGCCCGAGCCCGCCGAGACGGGGGCCCTGGCCGGAACGCGCTGGGCCAGCCCGTTGCGGACGGCGATCCGCAGCTGTGGCCCCTCCGCCGCGATGGACACCTCGATGGTCTCGCCGCGCGCGTGCTTGGCGGCGTTGGTCAGGCATTCCTGCACCACCCGGTAGACCGCCGCCTGGCGCAGCGGCGACAGCCCGTGCACGGCCGGATCCAGGTCGAGCCGTACGGGTGAACCCGCGCGCCCGCTCTCCTCCGCGAGCGCCGCCAGCCCGTCCACGCCCGGGGTGGCCGCCCGCTCCCCGCGCTGCACGATGATCTCGTTGAGCACCAGGTGGGCGCGGCGGGCGGTGTCGGCGAGCTCCTCGAAGTCCTTCGCGTACGCCGTCTCGCGCGAGCGCATCGACAGCACCTCGGAGCGGACCGTCAGCAGGGTCAGCTCGCGCCCGACGAAGTCGTGGACGTCGCGGGCGACGGAGGTCCGCTCCTGCTGGACGGCCTGCAGGACGGCGGACTCGGCGCGCCGGGTGTCGAGCTCGCGCACGAGGTCGTGGCGGTAGGCGGCGATGCCCACGGCCGAGGCGAGCACCCCGATGGGCACGACCAGGCTGAGGAAGGAGCTGAGCGTCTCGGCCCGGGCCAGCGGCCAGCCGGGCACGCAGCAGAACAGGCACAGCGTGAAGGCGAGGTAGCCCGAGGTGGCGAGGATGCCGGCCCGGCGCCCGCGGAAGCGGCCCACCGAGTACAGCGCGAACTGGATCAGGGTCAGCTCGTGCAGCCAGCCGATGAAGAGCAGCGCGGCGAGGTACGAGACCCAGGGCATCCGGCGCCGCACCAGCAGGGTGGAGCAGCCGAGCGTCAGCACGACCGCTGCCGCGGGGCCGCTCAGGGAGTTGTCGGCGGCCGCCAGGCCCGGCAGGTCGAGCGCGATCAGGCCCAGGCAGCTCAGGGCCGCGAGCAGGTCCATCGCGCGCGGCGACCCGGCCCAGCCCTGCGCGAGCCGGCGGCCGAAGGCGGTGAGCCGGTGGGGCGCCGAGAGGGCGGGCTTGACGTGCATGCCCTCCATCATCCGTGCTGGGCACCCCCGGATCCGGGCCGGCCGGGGCGGAGAACGCGTGATTTAGGGCACTTCGGACAGGCCGGAGGTCCTTCGGCCCGGAGGCGTTCCGCTCTACCCGGGGCCGCCGCCGCGCTCGTAGCGTCGGGAGAATGACCACCCAAAGGGGAACGACCACCGACCGGGGAGCGACCACCCAAAGGGGAACGACCGCCCCGCGGGGAACGGCCACCCCTCGGGGCACCGCCCTGCTCCTGCTGATCGGCGGCCTCGTCGGCACCCTGGCCTCCGGGATCCTCACCTACGACCGGATCCGCACCCTGGAGGACCCGCTCTTCACCCCGGGCTGCAACGTCAACGCGGTGCTGAGCTGCGGCGACGTGATGACCACCTGGCAGGGCAACCTCCTCGGCTTCCCCAACATGCTGCTCGGCCTCGCCGGCTTCGCGGCCCTGGCCGGACTGGGCACGGCCCTGGTCGCCGGGGCGGTGCTCCCCCGGTGGCTGTGGCGCGGGCTGTGGGCCGGGATCGCCGCCGGATTCGCCTTCACGGTGTGGCTGATCAGCCAGTGCCTGTACGTGATCGGGGCCCTGTGCCCGTGGTGCATGGTCGTCTGGGCGGTGATGATCCCGCTGTTCTGGTACGTCACCCGCCACCTGGCCCCGGCCGGCTCCCGGCTGCGGGCGCTCCCCCACTGGGTGGTGCCGCTGGGCGCGTACGGCGTGGTCGCGGCGCTGATCCTGACGAGGTTCGGCGCACAGCTGCTGTGATGCCGGCCCCCTCGCGGGGAACACATACCGCGAAGGCCCCCACGTCGACCGACGGCGTGGGGGCCTTCGCTTGTGTCCTACGGGTGTGCCCTACGGGCCCGTCAGGCGGCCGGCAGGGTCTCCAGCTGGGTCTTCAGCCGGGCGATGTCCGCCTCGGCCTTGCTCAGCCGGCCCTTGATCTTGTCCACGACGTTGTCGGGGGCCTTGGCGATGAACGCCTCGTTCCCGAGCTTCGCCTCGGCCTGCTGCTTCTCCTTCTCGGCGGCGGCCAGGTCCTTGCTCAGCCGCTTGCGCTCCGCCTCCACGTCGATGGTGCCCGACAGGTCGAGCGCGACGGTGGCGCCGGCGACCGGCAGGGTCGCGGTGGCGCTGAAGGCGTCGCCCTCCGGCTGGAGGCGCAGCACCTGGCGGATGGCGGCCTCGTGGGCGGCCAGCGTGGTCGCGGACAGGTCCAGGCGGGCCGGGACCTTCTGCTTGTCGTCGAGGCCCTGCTCCTTGCGGAACCGGCGGACCTCGCGGACCAGGCTCTGGATGCCCTCGATCTCGGCCTTGGCGGCCTCGTCGCGGAAGCCGCTGTCCTTGGGCCATTCGGCGATCACGAGGGACTCGCCGCCGGTCAGCGTGGTCCACAGGGTCTCGGTGACGAAGGGGACCACCGGGTGGAGCAGGCGCAGCATGACGTCGAGGACCTCGCCGAGGACCCGGGCGGAGGCCTTGGCCGGCTCGCCGCCCGCGAAGAAGGTGGTCTTCGAGAGCTCGACGTACCAGTCGAAGACCTCGTCCCACGCGAAGTGGTAGAGGGCCTCGCTGAGCTTCGAGAACTGGTAGTCCTCGTAGAAGGCGTCGGCCTGCGCGACCGTCTCGTTCAGCCGGGACAGGATCCAGCGGTCGGTCGCCGACATCTCCTCGACCGACGGCAGGTCGCCCTCGATCGTGGCGCCGTTCATCATCGCGAAGCGGGTGGCGTTCCAGATCTTGTTGGCGAACTTGCTGGAGGCCTGGACCCAGTCCTCGCCGATCGGGACGTCGACACCCGGGTTGGCGCCGCGCGCCAGGGTGAAGCGGACCGCGTCGGAGCCGTACTTGTCCATCCAGTCCAGCGGGTTGACCGCGTTGCCGAAGGACTTCGACATCTTCTTGCCGCGCTCGTCGCGGACCATGCCGTGCAGGGCGATGGTGTGGAACGGCGGGGTGCCGTCCATCGCGTACAGGCCGAACATCATCATCCGGGCGACCCAGAAGAAGAGGATGTCGTAGCCGGTGACCAGGACGGCGTTCGGGTAGAACTTCGCCAGGCTGTCGGTCTGCTGCGGCCAGCCGAGCGTGGAGAACGGCCACAGGCCGGAGGAGAACCAGGTGTCCAGGACGTCCGTGTCCTGGGTCCAGCCCTCGCCGGTCGGCGGCTGCTCGTCGGGGCCGACACAGACGATCTCGCCGTTCGGGCCGTACCAGACGGGGATGCGGTGGCCCCACCAGAGCTGGCGCGAGATGCACCAGTCGTGGAGGTTGTCGACCCAGTCGAAGTAGCGCTTCTCCATCTCCTGCGGGTGGATCTTGACCTGGCCGTCGCGGACCGCGTCACCGGCGGCCTTGGCGAGCGGGCCGACCTTGACCCACCACTGGAGCGACAGGCGCGGCTCGATGGTGGTCTTGCAGCGCGAGCAGTGTCCGACGGAGTGCGTGTACGGGCGCTTCTCCGCGACGATCCGGCCCTCGGCGCGCAGCGCGGCGACGATGGCGGAACGGGCCTCCAGCCGGTCCAGGCCCTGGAAGGGGCCGTGGACGGTGATGACGGCGTGCTCGTCCATGACGGCGAGGTTCGGCAGGCCGTGGCGCTGGCCGATCTCGAAGTCGTTGGGGTCGTGCGCCGGGGTCACCTTGACGGCGCCGGTGCCGAACTCGGGGTCGACGTGCTCGTCGGCGACGACCGGGATGCGGCGGCCGGTGAGCGGCAGCTCGATCTCGGTGCCGACGAGGTGCTTGTAGCGCTCGTCCTCGGGGTGGACGGCGACAGCCGTGTCACCCAGCATCGTCTCGGCGCGGGTCGTCGCGACGACGATGGAGGCCTCGCCCTCGCCGTAGCGGATGGAGACGAGCTCGCCCTCGTCGTCCTGGTACTCGACCTCGATGTCGGAGATCGCGGTGAGGCAGCGGGGGCACCAGTTGATGATGCGCTCGGCGCGGTAGATCAGCTCGTCGTCGTAGAGCTTCTTGAAGATGGTCTGGACGGCCTCGGACAGGCCCTCGTCCATCGTGAACCGCTCGCGCGACCAGTCCACACCATCACCCAGCCGGCGCATCTGGCCGGAGATCTGCCCGCCGGACTCGCCCTTCCACTGCCAGACGCGCTCGACGAAGGCCTCGCGGCCCAGGTCGTGGCGGGACTTGCCCTCCTTGGCGAGCTCGCGCTCGACGACGTTCTGGGTGGCGATGCCCGCGTGGTCCATGCCGGGCTGCCACAGGGTCTCGTAGCCCTGCATGCGCTTGCGGCGGGTGATGGCGTCGATCAGCGTGTGCTCGAAGGCGTGCCCCAGGTGGAGGCTTCCGGTGACGTTCGGCGGCGGGATGACGATGGCGAAGGGGGGCTTGTCGCTCTTCTCGTCCGCCTCGAAGTACCCACGCTCTACCCAGCGCTCGTAGAGCTTCCCCTCTACATCGGCCGGCGCGTACGAAGTCGGCAGTTCGGAGTAGGGGCTGCTGGGTGTCTGCGTGTTCTCGGTCACGAGCCACAGTTTAGGGCCGTAACGGTCCGGTCATGAAACCGGGTTTCCGGGGGCCCGGGGCCTTGCACCGCCCCGGCTTCCGCCAGGATGTGTGGGACGTATAAACAACCTCATGGGGGGACGCGGGATGAGCTACAACCAGCCGGGACCGTACGGAGGCCAGCAGCCGCAGCAGCCGGGGCCCTACGGGCAGCAGCCGCAGCAGCCGGGCCCGTACGGACAACAGCCCGGCCCCTACGGGCAGCAGCCCGGATACGGGTACCCGCAGCAGGCCCCCCAGGGAGTTCCGCAGCAGGGCTACCCGCAGCAGCAGCCCGGCTTCCCCCAGCAGCAGGCTCCGTACGGCGGCTACCAGCAGCAGCCCCCGTACGGCGGGATGCCCCCGCAGCAGCCCCCGAAGAAGTCCAAGGCCGGCGTGATCATCGGCGTTGTCGTGGCGGTCGCCGTGATCGGCGGCGGGGCGTTCTACCTGCTGGGCTCGGGCGCCGGCAACGGTGACGTCTCGGCCTCCACGAAGGGCTACAAGATCGTCCCGCCTGCCGCGGTGAACGACTTCAAGAAGCCCGCCACGGCCGCTCCGGCCAAGAAGATGGACGACAAGGAGAAGAAGGAGGTCGAGGCGATCGGGATCAAGAACCCGGTCAAGGTCGCCCAGGACTACGAGATCTCCGACAAGGCCAAGCCGCTGGAGAGCAAGCAGCTCAGCTTCTCCTCGTTCTCCGGCGAGATCGCGGACCCCTCGAAGACCCTCGACTCCGCGTTCGCGATGTTCAAGGCCTCCAGCACGGAGGAGAAGGACAAGGACGCCGACGTCCAGTTCATCGGCTCCCCGGAGACCTTCAAGCCGGCCGGGTTCAGCGGGGCGCTGATGAAGTGCCAGGAGATGAAGATCGTCTCCAAGAAGCCCTCCACCAACCCGCTGGAGCCCAAGGAAGTCACCTTCCCGGTGTGCATCTGGACGGACTACAGCACCATGGGCCTCACCACCACCATCGACATCGCCAAGATGATGACCGGCGGCAAGGGCTACACCCTGGCCCAGACCGCCGAGCTCGACGCGAAGCTCTACAACACGGCGCGCGTCAAGAACTAGCCGCCCGCGCCCACCACATGAGGAAGGGCGCCCCCGGACCGGGGGCGCCCTTCCTCATGTCTGCTGCGTGCTACCGGGTGCTACGCCGACTTCTCGTGCGGGCCCTGGTCCTTCGGGACGATCCGCGGGACCAGCGTCGGGTTGACGTTGGAGCGGACCACGTCCGAGGTGATGACCACGCGGGCCACGTCCTTGCGGGACGGGACCTCGTACATCACCGACATCAGGACCTCTTCCATGATGGCGCGCAGGCCGCGCGCGCCGGTCTGGCGGAGGATCGCCTGGTCGGCGATGGCCTCGAGGGCCTCGCGCTCGAAGTCCAGCTCGACACCGTCGAGTTCGAACAGCCGCTGGTACTGCTTCACCAGGGCGTTGCGCGGCTCGATGAGGATCTGGAGCAGGGCCTCGCGGTCCAGGTTGTGCACCGAGGTGATGACGGGGAGACGGCCGATGAACTCGGGGATCATCCCGAACTTCACCAGGTCCTCCGGCATGACCTCCTGGAACTGGTTGCTCGCCTCGATCTCGCGCTTCGAGCGGATCGTCGCCCCGAAGCCGATCCCCTTGGCGCCGGCGCGGGATTCGATGATCCGCTCCAGGCCGGAGAAGGCGCCGCCCACGATGAACAGCACGTTCGTCGTGTCGATCTGGATGAACTCCTGGTGCGGGTGCTTGCGGCCGCCCTGCGGCGGTACGGAAGCGGTGGTGCCTTCCAGGATCTTCAGGAGGGCCTGCTGCACGCCCTCGCCGCTCACGTCGCGCGTGATCGACGGGTTCTCGCTCTTGCGGGCGACCTTGTCGATCTCGTCGATGTAGATGATCCCGGTTTCGGCCTTCTTGACGTCGTAGTCGGCCGCCTGGATCAGCTTGAGCAGGATGTTCTCGACGTCCTCGCCGACGTACCCGGCCTCCGTGAGCGCCGTCGCGTCCGCGATGGCGAACGGAACGTTGAGCATGCGGGCGAGCGTCTGGGCCAGCAGCGTCTTGCCCGAGCCCGTGGGGCCGAGCAGGAGGATGTTGGACTTCGCGAGCTCGATCGCGTCGTCACGGCCCGTCCCGCCGCCGTTCTCGCCGGCCTGGACGCGCTTGTAGTGGTTGTACACCGCGACGGAGAGCGCCTTCTTCGCCGGCTCCTGGCCGACGACGTAGCTCTCCAGGAACTCGTAGATCTCACGGGGCTTGGGAAGTTCTTCCCAGCGAACCTCGGAGGTCTCCGCGAGTTCCTCTTCGATGATCTCGTTGCAGAGGTCGATGCACTCGTCGCAGATGTACACACCGGGTCCCGCGATGAGCTTCTTCACCTGCTTCTGGCTCTTTCCGCAGAACGAGCACTTGAGCAGGTCGCCGCCGTCACCGATGCGTGCCACGAGGTGCTTCCCCTTCGCCTGGGAGACGCCTGGTTCAGCGCTCCTGGTGCCTCATATCCGACGGTACCTTGCCGGGGGCCCCGAGCGGGGCCCCCTTGACGTGGTTCACATCGCCGAATCCGGCGACATGCCCGCGCCAACTGGCGGCAAGGATCAGTTCGAAGTCTTACGGGTCGCCACGACCTGGTCGATCAGGCCGTACGCCAGCGCGTCCTGGGCCGTGAGGATCTTGTCGCGCTCGATGTCGTCGCGGATCTTCTCGATCGGGGTCGAGGAGTGCGTGGCCAGCATGTTCTCCAGCTGGTCGCGCATGCGCAGGATCTCGTTGGCCGCGATCTCCAGGTCGGAGAGCTGCTCACGGCCGGTACCGCCCGAGGGCTGGTGGATCAGCACGCGGGCGTTCGGCAGCGCCATGCGCTTGCCGGGCGCACCGGCGGCGAGCAGGACCGCGGCGGCGGAGGCCGCCTGGCCCATGCAGACCGTCGAGATGTCCGGCTTCACGAACTGCATCGTGTCGTAGATCGCCGTCAGCGCGGTGAAGGAGCCGCCGGGGCTGTTGATGTACAGGTAGATGTCGCGGTCCGGGTCCATCGACTCCAGGCACAGCAGCTGCGCCATGACGTCGTTGGCGGAGGCGTCGTCGATCTGCACGCCGAGGAAGATGATGCGCTCCTCGAAGAGCTTCGCGTACGGGTCGTACTCGCGGACGCCCTGCGAGGTGCGCTCCACGAAGCGCGGCACGACGTAGCGGTTGTCCACCGGCGCGCCGGTGTAGAGGCCGCTCGCGGGAGAAAGGTTGTTCATGTGCATCTGGGTGTTCACCGTCCTGGTGGCGTTCTGCGGGCTGAGGCTTGCCTGGTGCGGGCGGCGTACGGGTCCCCGTGCGGGATCCCGTACGCCGGGGCCGGGATCAGGCCCCGGTGCCACCGCCGCCGGGGGCAGCGGCCGCGGCGGAGATGATCTCGTCGATGAGGCCGTAAGCCTTGGCCTCTTCCGCCGTGTACCAGCGGTCGCGGTCGCCGTCGCGGATGATCGTCTCCACGGTCTGGCCGGAGTGGTGCGCGGTGATCTCAGCCATGCGCTGCTTGGTGCGCAGCAGGTACTGGGCCTGGATCTTGATGTCCGAGGCGGTGCCGCCGATGCCGGCGGAGCCCTGGTGCATCAGGATGTCGGTGTTCGGGAGCGCGAAGCGCTTGCCCGCGGTACCGCCCGTGAGCAGGAACTGGCCCATGGAGGCCGCCATTCCCATGCCGATGGTGACGACGTCGTTCGGGATGAACTGCATGGTGTCGTAGACCGCCATGCCCGCCGTCACCGAGCCACCGGGGCTGTTGATGTACAGGTAGATGTCCTTCTCCGGCTCGGCGGCCAGGAGCAGGAGCTGCGCAGTGATCTTGTTGGCGATGTCGTCGTCGACCTGCTGGCCGAGGAAGATGATGCGCTCGCCGAGCAGCCGGTTGTAGACATGGTCGCCGAGGCCGCCACCGATGGACGGCTCACCCGCGGCGTAAGGCTTCAGATTCGTCACGTATCCACCTGCTCGTCTCCGACGGCCATGTGCCGTCTCAGCGTCTCGTTCTGGGGCGCGGACCTGCCGTGCGGACGATGTCCGCCGGCGTCGGGTACTCCCGTGCCCTCGTATTCATGGACCCTAACGCGCAGCTACGACAACGCCATCCCGCTTCCCGAACTGTTCGCTCGGAGCGCAAGGTCAGAGGCCCCTCACGGAGGGTTCCGCAGAGGGTCCCGCGGAGCTCGTGCGGGGGGCGCGCGGGGAGCGTGCGGAGGGCGCGCGGAGGTCATGCGCAGGGCGGTCCCGGGGGAAGGCCGAAGGGCCCGGACGCGATGGCGTACGGGCCCTCCGGGCCGTGCTCTGGTACTGCTCAGCGGGGGTGACCCCAGGTGTTACTTGGCCTCGTCGGCAGCGATCTCGCCGTCGGCCTCGACCACGTTCTCGACGGTCTCGGCGGCCTGCTCGAGCTCGTCCTCTTCGTCGGAGAGGTCGACGACCTCACCGTTGGTGTCGGTGACCTTGGCGGCCTCGACGACGGCCGCGAGGGCCTTGCCGCGGGCGACCTCGCCGACGAGCATCGGAACCTGGCCACCCTCGACGACGGCCTGGGCGAACTGGTCGGGGGACATGCCGGAGGAGGCGGCGCGACGCATGAGGTGCTCGGTGAGCTCCTCCTGGTTCACGTTCAGCTTCTCCTTGTTGACCAGCTCGTCGAGGACGAACTGGGTCTTGATGCCCTTGATCGCCTGCTCGGCGGTCTCGGCGTCGAACTCCTCGACCGTCTTGCCCTGGATCTCGAGGTACTTCTCGATGGTGAGACCCATCTGGCCGAGCTGGTGGTGCTCCAGGTTGTGCTTGCGCGTCTGGACCTCGTCCGCGAGGAGCTTCTCGGGGATCGGGACCTCGACGAGCTCCAGCAGCTTCTCCAGGACGCGCTCCTGGGCCTGCGTGGCCTGGTCGTACTGCTTCATGTTCTCGAGGCGCTTGCGGCTGTCAGCCTTCAGCTCCTCGAGGGTGTCGAACTCGCTGGCCAGGCCGGCGAACTCGTCGTCCAGCTCCGGCAGCTCACGGGCGGAGACCTTGGTGACCTTGACGGTGACCTCGGCGTCCTTGCCCTCGGCGGAGCCGCCCTTCAGCTGGGAGGTGAAGGTGGCCTCGCCACCGGCCTCCAGGCCCTTGACGGCCTCGTCGATGCCTTCGAGAAGCTCACCCGAGCCGATGGTGTAGGAGACGTCCTGGGCGACACCGTCCTCCAGCACCTCGCCGTCGACCTTGGCCTCGAGGTCGATGGTGACGACGTCGCCGTCCTCGGCCGCGCGCTCTACGTCCTTGGTGGACGCGAAGCGGCCGCGCAGCTGCTCGACGGACTTCTCGACGTCCTCGTCCGAGACCTCGACGGCGTCCACGGTGACCTCGATGCCGGAGTAGTCCGGGATCTCGATCGCGGGACGGATGTCGACCTCGGCGGTGAAGGACAGCAGCTCGCCGTCCTTCAGCTCCTTGATGTCGACGTCGGGCTGGCCCAGCGGGTTCAGGTCGGCCTCGTTGACGGCCTCGGTGTAGAACTTCGGGAGGGCGTCGTTGACGGCCTCCTCCAGCACCGCACCGCGGCCGAAGCGCTGGTCGATGACGCGGGCCGGGATCTTGCCCTTGCGGAAGCCCTTCACCGTGACCTGCTGGTTGATCTTCTTGTAGGCCGCGTCGAGGCTGTCCTTGAGCTCCTCGAAGGGCACCTCAACAGTGAGCCGAACCCGAGTCGGGTTCAGGGTCTCCACGGCGCTCTTCACGGTTCGGTCTCCTTGTGGCTGACTGCTGGGGGTCTCTGCTCATCGCCGCGGTCTAGCGGTTCTCAGCGGATCGGGCCCGGTACATCAGACACACGGGCACGCAGCTTGCATAGTAGCCGCAAGCGGCAATCAGCCCACAACGCGATCATCGACGCGGTCTCGGAGGGGGATCGCGCGATCCTCTTGCTGGTCGGGGTGGCCGGATTCGAACCGACGACCTTCCGCTCCCAAAGCGGACGCGCTACCAAGCTGCGCCACACCCCGTCGGTGCGACACGTAGGGTACATGCCCGAAGACCCTCCGCCGTGCGGAGTTTCGGCGAAAACCCCACGCGGGCGCGAAATGCGGTGTGCGATCCCCCTCGGGAACCCGCTATGATCCTGTTCGTGCCGCGGTCCCCGGACCTGCGTCACACGTACTGCGGGTGTAGCTCAATGGTAGAGCACTAGTCTTCCAAACTAGCTACGCGGGTTCGATTCCCGTCACCCGCTCAGAGACGCAAAGGGCCAGGTCAGAGGATGTTTCCTCGACCTGGCCCTTCGTCGTTCCCGGGGCTTGGCGCGGTGTCGGCTTCCGGTAGGGCGGGGACCTAGTGACCCGGCGGAGAGTGGGAAACCTTGGGTTTCCGGGCTGCTCGGGTTTTAGGGTCCCGCTGGGAGGTCACATGGGGGGCAAGAACGACTGGCGGAATCATCCGCGTTGGATCCTGGTGTTCTTGGTGCCGGCGCTGGTCTTCGTGATCGCGGAGGAGGACCCGCGTCATGCGCGGCTTCCAGGCCGTCGCCATCCTCTTGTGGGGGGTTCGCTACGGCCGCGAGTCGGCGAAGTGGCGGGCGGACGAGAGCCGGGTGCGGCTACCGCCTCAGCCGAAGCCGAAGCGGACCGAGGGGTATCTGTAGCGGACCGGGAACGCGGCGGTGAAGAGGGCTGTGCCGCGGGCCGGGGGCGGAAGCTCAGAGTTTGATGCCTGCGATGGTGTCCGCGAGGGAGTTCAGGAAGCGGTTCACGTCCGGGGCGATGGAGCTGGACGCGAGGAAGAAGCCGAAGAGGACCGCGACGATCGCGGGGCCGGCCTTGAGGTGGCCTCCGCGGACGAGCACCACGAGGATGATCGCCAACAGGACTACGACTGACAGCGAAATGGCCACTTCTGATCACACCTTCGGTCGTCCCCTGGTCGGCCCGGGGCGCGGCCGTGCGCGCCCCCACATGCTCCATCCTCCCACCAACGCGCCCCGGCTATCCGTCTCGTGACGAAGTGACGGTGGCGCTTTTGCGTCAAGGGGTGGCGAGACCCAGGAGGGAGCGGACATAGGCGTACTTCACGGACAGTCTTTCGCGGGTGGGGGCGTCGAGGACCGCCAGGCGGGCGGGGTCCGTGTTGTGGGCCAGGTCGGCTTCCTTGATCAGGAGGGCGCCGGGGGTGGCGAGGATGCGGGCCGTGTAGGCCTCGACCGGTTCGCCGGGGCGTTTGGTGACGGCCAGGATCATGTCCTTGACCGGTCGGGGGAGTTCGGCCGCTTCCAGCCAGGCCAGGGTGAGGGCTTCGTCCTCGATCGCGTCGTGGAGCCAGGCCGCCGCCTGCTGTTCGGCGGTGCCGCCGCGGGCGCGGACGCCCTCGGCGACGGCGGCGAGGTGTTCCGCGTACGGGCGGCCGGACTTGTCCGTCTGGCCTTCGTGCGCGGCGCGGGCGAGGGCCTCGACCTCGATGAGGGTGAGTGGGCCGTCGGTCATCCGAGCTCCTTCGCCGCTGTGTGGAGGGCCTGCACGGCCCGGCGCACATCCGCCTGTGTGGTGCGCCAGTTGGAGAACGCGGCGCGCAGGGCGGGGGTTCCCGCGTACGTCGTGGGGGTGACGAAGACCTCGGGTCCGGCCGCTTCGCGCAGGGCCGTCAGGCGGGCCGCGGTGGGGGCCTGGGAGAGGGTGAAGCAGACGACGTTGAGACGGACCGGGGCAAGGACCGTGAAGTACGGGTCCGCCGTGAGGGATTCGCCGAGGGAGCGGGCGCAGGCGATGTCCCGTTCCACGATCTCGCGGTGGCCCTCGCGGCCGTAGGCGCGCAGCGTGAACCAGGCGGCGAGGGCCCGCAGCCGGTGGGAGTTCTCCGGGGTGAGGTGCACCAGGTCGGGGTCCTGGGACAGCGGGCCGAGGTAGGTGGCGGCGTTCTGGAAGACGCGGGCCTGGAGGTCGCGGCGGCGGGTGAACTGGACGGCGCTGTCGTAGGGGACGTTGAGCCATTTGTGCAGGTCGATGCAGACCGAGTCGGAGGCGTCGAGGCCGTCCGTGAGGTGGGCGTGGGTTGGGGAGAGCGCGGCGAACGCTCCGAAGGCGGCGTCCGTGTGCAGCCAGAAGTCGTGCCGGTCGCGGAGCGCGGCGATGGCGCGGAGGTCGTCGAAGTCCACGGTGTTGACGGTGCCGGCGTTGGCGACGACCACGGCGGGACGGCCGGGCGCGTCGGCCAGGGCGCGGTCCAGGGCGGCCGGGTCGACGGCCTCGCGGCCGGGCAGGGTCGGTACGGGGACCAGCGCGGCACGGCCCAGCCCGAGGAGGGACAGGGCCTTGGCGATGGAGGAGTGCGGAGCGCCGGAGAGGACGCGGACCGGGCCCAGCGCGGCCGCGCCGTCCTCGGCCGGGGAGACGCCGAGGCGTTCGCCGAGCCATTCGCGGGCGATGGCCAGGCCGGTGGTGTTCGACATCGTCGCACCGCTGACGAAGGTGCCGGTGTGGGCGGCGGAGAGGTCGAAGAGGTCGCGGAGCCAGGAGACGGTTTCGCGTTCGAGGTCCTGGCCGCCGCCGTCCAGGGCGGAGTTGGAGTTCTGGTCGTGCGCCGCGGTGAGCCAGTCGCCCGCGAGGGCGGCGGGGGTGGCTCCGCCCGTGACGAAGCCGAGGTAGCGGGGGCCGGCGGAGGCCGACAGGCGCGGGGCCCAGCGCGCCTCGAAGGCTGCGAGGGCGGCTTCGGTGCCGGTGCCGTGTTCGGGGAGCGGTGGGGTGGGGTCCGGCGTCGCCGGGTGGGGTGGCGGTGTCTGTGCCGGTGTCTGTGCCGGTGCCTGTGCCTGTGCCTGTGCCGGTCCCGGTACGACGGGGCGTGTGTCCAGTGCTGCGAGGGTCGCGGCGGCGGCTTCGCGGGTGGCGTCGAGGAGTTCGGGGAGGCGGGCCAGGTCGGCGGCGAGGGTGTGGTGCATGGGGGCACGGTAGGGGGCGCCGGGGCGGCTGCGGACCGGCCAATCGGGGGTGAGTGGCCCGGGGGCGGGGGGCGTCGCTGTTGAGCCCTGTGTGGGCGGGTGCGGGGCCCTGGCCGGGCGGGGCTGGGCCGGGCCGCTGCCCAGGCCCGGCCAGGGACACGTTGATGCCTCACCGGCCAGCAGGGTGCGCGGCGTCGGCGCGTGTGAGGCGGCCCTGCGGGGCTGTCCCCTACCCGCCCTTCCACCGTTCCCCGGGCTCCGCCCGGACCCGCGCCTCAAACGCCGGCGAGGCTGGGAGTGTCCCCGGGCACTGCCCGGACCCCGCGCCTCAAACGCCGGCGAGCCTGGAAGTGTCCCCCGGCACTGCCCGGACCCCGCGCCTCAAACGCCGGCGAGGCTGGAAGTGTCCCTGGGCTCCGCCCGGACCCGTGCCTCGAACACCGGCGAGGCTGGGAGTGTCCCTGGCGCTGCCCGAACCCCGCGCCTCAAACGCCGGCGAGGCTGGGAGTGTCCCCGGGCTCCGCCCGGACCCCGCGCCTCAAGCTCCGGCGAGGCTGGAAGTGTCCCCAGGCTGCGCCCGGACCCGTGCCCCGAACGCCGGACGGGCTGAGGAGGGGTACCAGGCTGCGCCCGGACCCCCTGGGGCTCCGCCCCAGACCCCGGTCCTCAAACGCCGG
>NZ_JBHXKA010000100.1:25182-31254 GCF_042722885.1 Streptomyces sp. NPDC058401 | reverse complement strand
ACCACCGAGAGCAGGAAGCCGAGGGCCGCCTTGAGCGGAACCAGGATCGAGCGGAAGACGAGCATCAGCAGCAGGAAGGCGAGGCCGACGACGAGCGCCAGATAGGGCAGCAGCGCGTCGTTCATCTTCTGCGAGAAGTCGATGTTCATCGCGGTCGCGCCGGTGACGAACACCTTGCCGCTGTCGCTGCCCTCGCGGATCTCGTGGACCAGGTTCTCGGTCTCCACGGAGGACGGCCGGTCCTTCGGGATCACCGAGATGACGGCGGCGTCCTTGGCCTCGTTCTGGGTGGCCGGCATGACCGCGGCCACGCCGTCCAGGCCCTTGATCCGCTCGACCGTGGCGTCGGCGAGCGCCTTGTCCCCGTTCACGACGACCATCAGCGGGCCGTTGAAGCCGGGGCCGAAGCCGTCGGAGAGCAGGTCGTACGCCTGGCGCTGGGTGGTGGACACCGGCTGGGCGCCGTCGTCCGGCAGGCCCATCTCCAGCTTGCTCGCGGGGATGGCGACGATGCCGAGGCCGATCACGCCCGCGAGCAGCACCATGACGGGGCGGCGCAGGATGAAGCGGGCCCAGCGGGTGCCGCCGTTGGGCTTGGCCTCCGCGCCTTCGGCGGTGGCCTTGCCCTTGCCGAGGAAGCGGGACTTGGTGCCGGCGGGCAGCACCTTCTTGCCGGCGAAACCGAGCATGGCCGGGACCAGCGTCAGGGCGACGAGGACGGCGATGACCACGGTGCCGGCGGCGGCGAAGCCCATCTTGCTGAGCATCGGGATGTTGACGACGGCCAGGCCCACGAGGGCGATGACCACGGTCAGACCGGCGAAGACGACGGCGGAACCGGCGGTTCCGACGGCCCGGCCCGCAGCCTCGTCGCGTTCGCGGCCCTCGGCGAGCTCCGCGCGGTAGCGGGAGACGATGAAGAGGGCGTAGTCGATGCCGACGGCGAGGCCGATCATCATCGCGAGGGTGGAGGTGGTGGAGCCGAGGTCCAGCACGTTGGCGAGCGCGGTGATGGAGGAGATGCCGATGCCCACGCCGATGAGGGCGGTCAGCAGCGGCAGGCCCGCGGCGATGAGCGAGCCGAAGGTGATGACGAGGACGATCGCGGCGATCGCGATGCCGATGATCTCGCCGGAGCCCGTCTCGGGGGCGGCCATCAGGGCGTCGCCGCCGATCTGGACGTTCAGCCCGTCGGCCTTGGCGGCCGTGGTGGACTCCGTGAGGGCCTCGCGGGTGGCGTCCGTCAGCTCCATGCCGCTGACCTTGTACTTGACGCTCACGTAGGCGGTGGAGCCGTCCTGGCTGACGGCCTTGGCCTCGTACGGGCTGGTGACCGAGGAGATCTGGTCCTTGCCCGGACCGTCCTTCAGCTCGCTGACGATCTTCTCGACCTGGGGCTTGACGGCCTCGGAGTCGACCTTCTCGCCGGCCGGAGCCTTGATCACGATGCGGGCGGTGGCGCCGTCGGCGGCCATCCCCGGGAAGCGCTGGTCCAGCAGGTCGAAGGCCCTCTGGGCCTCCGTGCCGGGTATGGAGAACGAGCCTGAGGTGGGTGCGGATGCCGATGCCGCGCCGAAACCGGCGACGAACAGCAGCGCCACCCAGACGAGGGCGACGAATCGGCGGCGCCGGAAGGCACCCCTGCCGAGTCGGTAAAGGAAGGTGGCCACGTGGGTGGTTCTCCCGTTCGGGTCGTGGGATGGATCAGGGCATGAAATGCCGTTCCGACGACGAGAGCGGCGTGTCAGGGCAGGCAGGAATTCGAGCGCGGGGACGGCGCGGACGGGCGGCTGCGCGGGTGAGCAGCCGGGCAGGTGTGCGGCCGGGCGGGATCAGACGCCGAGGGCGGGGAAGACCACGGCGTCGATGAAGTCACCGAGGAAGGTCCGGTCGACGGACCGGTCCTCGATGAGCGGAAGGGCGATGAACGCCCCGATGAGCATGTGCGGAACGAAGGCCAGGGCCGGACAGTCCGGGGCGATCTCGCCCCGGGCGACCGCTCTTTGCAGCATCTCCTGCAGACCGTTGATCTCCGGATCGACCAGCAGGTCCCGTAGCGCCTTGTGGAGCTCGGGGCTCTCGTGCACCGCATGGGTCAGGCCCCGCATCAGCGCGGTGTCCTTCGCCATCTGGGCGTCGTCGGAGTTCTCGATCATGACCCCGAAGTCCCCGCGGATGCTACCCGTGTCGATCTCCCGGAGGGAGACCGGCTGGGTGCAGCGCAGGGCCTTCGCGACCAGCTCGGGCTTGCTCCCCCACTGGCGGTAGAGGGTGGCCTTGCTGGACTTCGTACGGGCGGCGACCGCGTCCATGGTCAGCGCCTCGTAGCCGACTTCACGGAGGAGGTCGAGGACCGCTCCGTGCAGTTCGGCTTCCCGTTCGGGGGTGATCCGGCTGCGACGCGACATGACCTCTTCGACCATCCCGGCGTCTCCTCCCGACCTTGCCCAACCGAACGAAACCGTTTCGTACGGATCGACCATACCCCGGCCCCAAGCGAAACGAAACCGTTCCGTTTCGCTTGGGGCGTGGTGTCGGTCACGTACCCGCCGCCGTCCGCCGCCCCCGCGGGAAGCCCCATGGATCACCTGTACGAGTTGCCAGCCCCCCTCCGCGCGGAAAGCATTGGGGGGTGAGTCACGACGCGGCGTACCTCCGGTTCCCCCATCTCCACGACGATCTGCTGTGCTTCGCCACCGAGGACGACCTCTGGGTGGCGCCCCTGGTCCCTCCCGGAGAGCCCGCGGGCCGGGCCTGGCGGATCACCGTCGACCGGACCCGGGTGGGCCACCCCCGGTTCTCCCCCGACGGCAAGCACATCGCCTTCACCACCTGGCGCAGCCTCGACCCCGAGATCCACCTCGCCCCCGTCGCGGGCGGCCCGGCCCGCCGGCTCAGCTACTGGGGCGCCACCGACACCCGGGTCTGCGGCTGGACCCCGCCCGACAAGGACGGCCGCAGCGACATCCTGGCCGTCTCCTCGCACGGCCAGCCCTTCTCCTACTTCGCCTGGGCGTACACCCTCCCCACCGACGGCAGCCCCGGCGGCCGGCTTCCCTGGGGGCCCGTCTCCGACATCGCCGTCCACGACGAGGCCCCCGTCGGGGAGGAGCCGGCCGAGCGCCGCACCCTGCTGCTGACCGGGAAGCCCCCGCACGAGCCCGCCGCGTGGAAGCGCTACCGCGGCGGCGCCACCGGCCGGCTGTGGCTGCACGGCGAGCGGCTGCTGGAGGGCATCGAAGGCCACCTGGACTCGCCGATGTTCGTGGACGGCCGGATCGCCTTCCTCTCCGACCACGAGGGCATCGGCAACGTCTACTCCTGCCTGCCCGACGGCACGGACCTGCGCCGGCACACCGACCACGAGGAGTTCTACGCCCGGCACGCCTCCAGCGACGGCTCCCGGATCGTCTACCAGTGCGCCGGCGACCTGTGGATCGTGGAGTCGCTGGCCCCCGGCGCCACCCCGCGCAAGCTGGAGGTCCGCCTCGGCGGCCCCCGAGCGGGCCGCCGCACCTACCAGGTCCCGGCCGCCAGCCACGTCGACTCCCTCTCCGTCGACACCACCGGGCGGGCCAGCGCCGTCGTCGTGCGCGGCAGCCTGTACTGGCTCACGCACCGCGACGGGCCCGCCCGCACCATCGCCGACACCCCGGGCGTACGGGTCCGGCTGCCCGAGATGCTCGGCAGCGGCGGGCAGGTGGCCTACGTGACCGACGCGGAGGGCGAGGACGCGATCGAGATCGCCTACCTGCCCCGCGCCTCGGGCGACCGCGAGCCGCGCCGGCTCGCCTCGGGCGCGCTGGGCCGCGTACTGGAGCTGCTCTCCGATCCGGACGGGGAGCGCCTCGCGATCGCCTCCAACGACGGCCGGCTGCTGCTCATCGACGCCACCGAGGAGTCCAACGGGGAGGCCAGCGAGCTGATCCGGTCCGAGAACGGACCCGTCACCGACCTCGCCTTCTCCCCCGACGGCTGCTGGCTGACCTGGTCGCACCCGGGCATCGGCCGCTCGCTGCGCCAGATCAAGATGGCCCGGATCTCCGGGCCCGGCGCGCACACGATCGTGGACGTCACCAACGGCCGCTTCGAGGACGAGAACCCGGTCTTCACCCGGGACGGCCGCTACCTCGCCTTCCTGTCCTGGCGCGGTTTCGACCCCGTCTACGACGTCCACACCGGTGACCTGTCCTTCCCGCTGGGCTGCCGCCCGTACCTGGTGCCGCTGTCCTCGGCCACCCCCTCCCCCTTCGCCTTCTCCCCCGACGGGCGCCCGGCGGCGGGCGGACTCGACCCGGTCGAGGGGGACTCGGAGGCCGGCGACGGCGCGGTCACCGTGGAGGTGGAGGGCCTGGAGAGCCGGGTGACTCCCTTCCCGGTGTCGGCCTCCAAGTACTCGGCCCTGTACCCGGTGAGCGGCGGCGGGCTGGTGTGGCTGCGCTGGCCGATCTCGGGCGCGCTCGGCGAGACCTTCGCCAATCCGGCCGACACCAGCGGCAAGCCCACGCTGGAGTACTTCGACCTCACCAAGGCCCGCAAGACGGAACTGGCCTCCGGGCTGGACTGGTTCGCACTCAGCGGCGACGGCACCCGGCTCGTGGTCAACGACGACGGCGACCTGCGCGCCGTCCCGGCGACCGAGTCCGGCGACACCGACTCCACCGTCTACCTGGACCTGCGGCGCATCCTGCACGAGGTGGACCCGGCGGCCGAGTGGCGCCAGGCCTTCGAGGAGGCCGGGCGGCTCATCCGCGCCTACTTCTGGGAGCCGAAGATGTGCGGCATCGACTGGGACGGGGTGCTGCGCCAGTACCGCTTCCTGGTCGAACGCGTCGCCTCCCCCGACGAGTTCGCCGACCTGATGCGCGAGGTCCTCGGCGAGCTCGGCACCTCGCACGCGTACGTGTCCCCGGCCCGCCGCAACGAAGGGCCCCCGCACTACCAGCGGGCCATCGGCCTGCTCGGCGCCAACCTCTTCCCCCGCGACGGGGCCTGGGTCGTCGGCCGGATCCTGCCCGGCGAGTCCTCCGACTCCAAGGCCCGCTCCCCGCTCGCGGGCACCGGCATCCGCGAGGGCGCGGTCCTCACCCACGTCGACGGCCGGCCGGTGGACCCGGTCACCGGCCCGTACCCGCTGCTGTCGGCGGC
Source organism: Streptomyces sp. NPDC058401 (assembly GCF_042722885.1). Classification (NCBI taxonomy): domain Bacteria; kingdom Bacillati; phylum Actinomycetota; class Actinomycetes; order Kitasatosporales; family Streptomycetaceae; genus Streptomyces; species Streptomyces sp. NPDC058401. The sequence goes on along the minus strand of NZ_JBHXKA010000100.1, from coordinate 26,106 downwards.
GGGCGGCACCACCGTGGAGCTCACCTTCGAGCCCGCCGAGGGACAGGGCCGCTCCCGCCGGGTCGCGGTCGTCCCGCTGATCGACGAGCGGCCGCTGCGCTACCAGGACTGGGTGGCCAAACGCCGCGCGGTGGTCCAGGAGATCAGCGGCGGCAAGTGCGGCTACCTGCACATCCCCGACATGGGCGGCTCGGGCTGGGCGCAGTTCAACCGCGACCTGCGCGCCGAGATGTCCAAACCGGCCCTGCTCGTGGACGTACGGGGCAACGCCGGCGGGCACATCAGCGAGCTGGTGGTGGAGAAGCTGACCCGCTCGATCCTCGGCTGGGACCTGACCCGCAACGCCCAGCCCGTCTCCTACGCCTCCAACGCGCCCCGGGGCCCGATCGTGGCCCTGGCCGACGAGGCGACCTCCTCCGACGGGGACATGATCACGGCCGCCTTCAAGCTTCTGGGGCTCGGCCCGGTCGTCGGCCAGCGCACCTGGGGCGGGGTGGTCGGCATGACCGGCCGGCACACCCTCGGTGACGGCACGGTGATCACGGTGCCGATGAACGCGGCTTGGTTCCCCGAGTACGGCTGGTCCGTGGAGAACCAGGGCGTGGAGCCCGACCTGCCGATCCTGCGCACCCCGCTCGACTGGGCGGAGGGGCGGCACGCCCAGCTCGACGACGCCGTGCACCTGGCGCTGGAGCTGCTGGAACAGGACCCGGCCGCGGTACCGCCCGGCTACACGGACGTACCGGACCGGCGCCGGCCGAAGCTGCCGCCGCGGGAGTGAGCGGGCGGGGGCGGCGACCGTAGGGCATGCAGGAGGGGTGGGGGCCGGGGCGGCGGGGGGGCCCCCCCACGGCGGGGTTAGGGGGTACCCAAAATTGGGAAAATATAGTAGAAGGCGGGGCGGGGCCCGTGCGTTGGCTGGGG
>NZ_JBHXKA010000100.1:0-25172 GCF_042722885.1 Streptomyces sp. NPDC058401 | reverse complement strand
CCGTCGCGCCGGCGGGGGGTGGGGGGGGGGGGGGGGGGCGCCCGGGGGGATGGCGGGGGGGGGGCCCCGGGGCCGGCGGGCCCCCACCCCTCAGTGCGTGTTACGGGGTACCGCTACTTGTCGAAATTCTCGTCGAAGGCGTCGCGGGCCCTGTCCTTGGCCTGGTCAGCCGCCTGCGAGGCGCGCTCGGACGCCTCCTCCTGCTGACCGGAGGCCTTCGCCCGCTCCGCGAGTTCCTTCGCCTTGTCCTGGAACTGGTCCCTGATGCCCATGTGTCCTCACTCCTGTAACGGTGTTCGGTAAGGGGAACGCGACCAGTCTCGCCCAGGTGGACATTCATCGCATTCCGGTCAGAGACTCCGGCTGCGCTCCTGCTCGTCCGCGGCCCCGCCGGCCCCCACAAGCCCCTTGGAGACACTGGCCAGTCGCGGTTCGAACCGCTTCATCTCACGCTGTCCGACTGCCGAGATGATCCCCGGCAGGTACCCGCGGAAGCCCTGCATGCCGCGCAGCCACCACTGCGCGTACACGTGCGGGGAACGCCGCTCGATGCCCGCCACGATCCGGTCGACGGCCGGCCCCAGCGGGTACGTCCGGTTCGACGGCCACGGCAGCCGCTGGCGCAGCTCGCGCATGACCTCGTCCTGGTCGGCGCCGCGCACCATGTCGGTGTCGGTCCAGGACAGGTAGCCCACACCCACCTTGACCCCCTTGTAGCCGACCTCGGCGCTCAGGCAGTGCGCGAAGGCCTCGACCCCGGACTTGGAGGCGCAGTAGGCCGTCATCATCGGCGCCGGGGTGATCGCCGCGAGGGAGGCGATCTGCAGGAAGTAGCCGCGGCTCTCCGTCAGCACGGGCAGGAAGGCGCGGGCGGTGACGGCGCCGCCGATGAGGTTGACCTCGATGACCCGGCGCCAGGCGTCGGGGTCGGAGTCGGCGAAGGGCCCGCCGGAGGCGACCCCGGCGTTGGCGACGACGATGTCCACCTTGCCGAAGCGCTGCTTGACCTCCTGCGCGACCCGGGCCATCGCCTCGTGGTCGGTGACGTCGGCGTACCAGTGGTCGCTGTCGGTGTGCAGCCGCTCCGAGACCTCCTTGAGCGCCTCGGGCTCCAGCCCCACGAGGGCCACCTTCGCGCCGCGGGCGGACAGTTTGCGGGCGAGCAGTTCGCCGACCCCGCGCGCGGCCCCCGTGACGACGGCGACCTGGCCTTCCAGACTCCGGCGAGCGCTCACAGGGTCTTCTCCTTCGCGGGTTCGTTGACGTGGGAACGGCCGACATACGCCGCGGCGAGCTCGCGCAGGGCGGCGGTGACGGCCTCCGGGGCCTCGATCGGGCTCATGTGGCCCACCCCGGTCAGTTCGGTGAGGCCGACGCAGTTCGGCAGCGCGGCCGCCAGCCCCCGGGCGTGCACGATCGGCGTCAGCCGGTCGCTCTTGCCCCCGAGGACGGCGGTGGGCACGGTCAGCGCGGCCAGCTGCGCATCCAGGTCCAGGGAGGCCAGCACCCCGGACCAGGCGTGCCGCACCGGCGTGGGGCAGGCGTGCACGATCCGTGCGCAGGCCTCGACCTTGTCGGGCGCGGAGCCGGGGCCCATCGTGGCGTACTTCAGCACCTTGCGGGCGACGGGGGTGACGGGCCCGAGCGGGGCCCGGGATCCCAGGACCGCCCCGGTGACCCGGGTCCGCGCACGGCCGGCGCGCCACGGCAGCACCTGCGACTCCGCCACCAGCCGGCCGCTGCCGGTGCTGCACAGCAGCGCGGCCGCGGCGTGCTCGGCGAACTCCGGCCGGGCGGCGGCGGCCATGACCGTCATCCCGCCCATGGAGTGGCCCGCGACGACCGCCTTCTCGCCGGGGGCGAGGGTGGCCCCCAGCACCGCGACCAGGTCGTCGGCGAGGGCGGCGGTGCCGTAGCCGGAGACGGCGCCGGCCGGGCTGCGGCCGTGGCCCCTCTGGTCGTAGGCAATGACCCGGTGTTCGGTGGACAGGGCCCGTATCTGCGCGGCCCAGAAGGCGGTGGAACAGGTCCAGCCGTGCGCGAGCACGACGGCCGGGGCTCCGTCCTCGCCGTGCACCTCGACGTGCAGGCGCGCACCGTCGGCGGAGGTGGCGACCAGCTCCCGGCGGGCGGCCGGCGGGGCGTACGGCCCGGCGGTGACGTGCGTCAGGCGGCTCACGCGGCCCCCTCCTGCACCGCTTCGGCCACCGCTCCGGCCCCACCGGCCACCGGGACCCGCTCGCGCTCGCGGCCCCGTACGACCTCGTACTCGCCCAGGTCCACGCCCAGGGTCTCCTTGCGGAACTCCCCGGTGGTGCCCGGCCAGACCGTGGTGTTGCGGCCCTGCGCGTCCAGGTACCAGCTGGTGCAGCCACCGGTGTTCCACACGGTGCGCTCCATCCGGGTCTGGACCTGCCGGTTCCAGGCGTTGACGGCGGAGGGCCGGGCGGCGAGGGCGACCTTTCCCCCCAGGACGCCTAGCTGGCGCATGTAGTCCGCCATGTAGTTCAGCTGCGACTCGATCATCAGGATCATCGAGCTGTTCCCGAGACCGGTGTTCGGCCCGATGATCGTCATCCAGTTGGGGAAGCCCGCCGCGGTGGCCCCGCGCAGCGACTGCATCCCGTCCTTCCAGACCTCCGCGAGGGTCTTGCCGTCCACGCCCACCACCCGGTCGGCGATCGGCATGTCCGTGACGTGGAAGCCGGTGCCGAAGACGATCGCGTCGACCTCGGTCTCGGTCCCGTCGGCCGCGACCAGCACCGAACCGCGGATCTCCTTCAGCCCGGAGGCCACGAGGTCCACGTTCGGCCGGGCGAGCGCCGGGTAGTACTCGCTCGACAGCAGGATCCGCTTGCAGCCGATGCGGTACGAGGGCGTCAGCTTGGCCCGCAGCTCCGGGTCCTTGATCGAGCGCGCCATGTTCGCCTTGGCGAGGGACTCGATCAGCCCGAGCTGGTTGGGCCGCTTGGTGAAGGCGCTGACCTGGAGCTCCCGGATCCCCCACAGCAGCCCGCGGCGGGCCGCCCGGGTGAAGGGGAGCTGGCGGTGCAGCCAGCGCTCCACCGAGGTGATCGCCCGGTCGGTGCGCGGCATCACCCACGGCGGGGTGCGCTGGAAGAGGGTGAGCCGCTCCACCTCGGGCGCGATGGCGGGCACGATCTGGATGGCGGAGGCGCCCGTACCGATCATGGCCACGCGCTTGCCGCGCAGGTCGTAGTCGTGGTCCCAGCGGGCCGAGTGGAAGACCTTGCCGGGGAAACCGGCGAGTCCGGGTATCTCGGGCATCTTCGGGTCCGACAGCGGCCCGGTGGCGGAGACGACCACGTCGGCGGTGAGGTCCCCGCCCGCGGTCTCTATCTCCCACCGCATCGCGTCGGCGTCCCACCGCATCATGCGGACCTCGTGGTTCAGCCTGATGTGGCGGCGCAGCCCGAAGGTGTCGGCCACGTGCTCCAGGTACTCCCTGATCGCGGGCTGCCCGGAGAAGGTGCGGGGCCAGTCCGGATTGGGAGCGAAGGAGAAGGAATACAGGTGGGAGGGCACGTCGCAGGCGCACCCGGGGTAGTTGTTGTCCCGCCAGGTGCCGCCGACGGAGTCGGCGCGCTCCAGGACGACGAAGTCCGTGATCCCCTCGCGCCTCAGCCGCACCGCGGCGCCCAGCCCGCCGAACCCGGACCCGATCACCGCCACGCGTACGTGTTCGCGGCCCTGCTCTCGTTCCTGCCCGCGCCCGTCCATGCCACCACCCATGCCAGCCACCTTCGGATGCCGATGCCAACGCCCATTCAGATGCTGCCAGCAATCACTGGCACAATCGGGAGAGTAGAGCAGCCCCGTACTCATGGGTAGGGGTCGCGCCGGGAAAGTTACCGGGAGTACGCCCTAGGCTGCCCGAGTGCCGCGACAATGCGACGCAAGACGCCGCACCACCCACCTCAGCGACAGAAGCAAGGACCACAGTGCGCGAATACCGCACGGAAGAGCTGGCCGAGGCCGCCGGCATACCCGTACGCACCCTGCGCTTCTACCGTGAGCGCAAGCTCCTGCCGCCGCCGCGCCGCGAGGGCCGCATCGCCTGGTACGACGACCAGCACCTGGCCCGGCTGCGCACCATCGCCGCCCTGCTGGAGCGCGGCCACACCCTGGGCGGGATAGCCGAGCTGACCGTGGCCTTCGAAAACGGCCGCGACGTGGGCCAGCTGGGTGAGCTGCTCGGCATCGGCTGGTCCGAGGAGACCCCGGTGCGCCTGACGCCCGAGGCCCTCGCCGACTACTTCGAGGGGGAGGTCACCCCGGAGAACCTGGCGGCCTCGCTCGACCTCGGCTACCTCGCCACCGACGGCGAGGAGATCGTCCACGTCAGCCGCCGGCTGCTGGACGTCTCCTCGGCCCTGGTCCGCGAGGGGGTGCCGCTCTCGGCCGTCCTGGAGGCGGGCCGCCGGGTCCGCGAGCACGCGGACGCGATGGCGGTCCTGTTCGCGGACCTCATCTCCACCCACATCTCCGAGGAGGCCGTCCCGCGGCTGCGCCCCCTGGCCAAGAGCGTGGTCGAGGCGGAACTCACGATGGCCATGGACCGCCTGCGCCCGCCCGCGCCGGGCCCCTCCGGGCCCTCGTCCCCTCAGACGCCGAGCTCGTAGACCACGGTCACGGGGGCGTGGTCGGACCAGCGCTCGGGGTGCGTCTCGGCCCGCTCCACGAACGCCTTGACGGCCTTGGCGGCCAGCCCCGGCGTCGCCACCTGCAGGTCGATCCGCCAGCCGGCGTCGTTGTCGAAGGCCCGCCCGCGGTAGGACCACCAGGAGTACGGCCCCTCGGTGTCCGGGTGCAGGCTCCGCACCACGTCCACGTACCCGGCGGTGTCGTACACCTGCCCGAGCCACTCGCGCTCCTCGGGCAGGAAGCCGGCGTTCTTCCGGTTGGTCTTCCAGTTCTTCAGGTCGGCTTCCTGGTGGCAGATGTTCCAGTCACCACAGACGACGACCTCGCGCCCGTCCGCCGCGGCCCGCACCTTGAGCTCCTTCAGATAGCCGAGGAACTCCCCCATGAACCGGTACTTCTCGTCCTGCTTCTCGGTCCCGGCCTCCCCGGAGGGCAGGTAGAGGCTGGCGACGGTCACACCGGGCAGGTCGACCTCCAGGTACCGCCCACTGCTGTCGAACTCCTCGCTCCCGAATCCGACCTGCACCCGCTCCGGCTCCCGCCGCGTGTACACCGCGACCCCGGCCCGCCCCTTGGCGGCGGCCGGCGCGAACACGGTGTGCCACCCCTCGGGCGCCCGCACCTCCTCCGGAATCTGCCCCTCCTCGGCGCGCACTTCCTGCAGGCAGACGACGTCGGCGTCCGACCCGGCCAGCCAGGGCGAGAACCCCTTCTTGGCGGCGGCGCGGATCCCATTCACATTCACGGAGGTCACAGAGAACATCCCTGCACGATAGCCGGAGCGTTCCGTACGCTGTTCTGATGTCTCAGGAGATCCAGCTCCGCGCCGTGTCGTACGACGACCCGGACGCGGTCAAGCTCAATGACCAAGTACAGATCGAATACCAGGAGCGGTACGAGGGCGAGGGCGACGAAACCTTCCTCGACCCGGCGATGTTCGCCCCGCCGAGCGGCCTCTACCTCCTCGCCTACGACGCTGCGGGCGCCCCGGTCGCCAGCGGCGGCTGGCGCAGCCACGAGGCGAACGACGAGGGCTACGCCGACGGCGACGCCGAGCTGAAGCGCATGTACGTCATCCCCGAGGCCCGAGGCCTCGGCCTGGCCCGCCGCATCCTCGCCGCCCTCGAAGCGGACGCCCGCGCGGCCGGCCGCGTACGCATGGCCCTGGAAACCGGCGACCAGCAGCCGGAGGCGATAGCCCTCTACCTCTCCGAGGGCTACACCCTGACGGACGCCAAGTTCGGCCACTACCGCTTCCACGACTCCAGCCGCTGCATGACCAAGCCGCTGAACCCGTCGTAACACCCCCCGAGTCGGGCGGTGCCCGCGCCCGACTCGTTCGGGTCGGGCCCCGAACGCAAAAGATCCCGCCCGGTCTTCCGACCGGACGGGATCTCGTGACGTTCTCGGGAGCAACCCGTGAACTGTCGTTTGTGGACCTGTGGGGATTTGAACCCCAGACCCCCTCGATGCGAACGAGGTGCGCTACCAGACTGCGCCACAGGCCCTTGCGACGTGTGAAACATTAGCATCCCCTCGCGGGTGCTCCAAAACCGGTATCGGGGAGCGTCCGCGCAGGTCATCGATCACTCGTTCGCGGCGCGCGGGCGCTCGTCGCCCTCGTACTGGTCGAAGAGCGGCGTACGGGCCGCGTCCCGCGGGCGGGGGCGGGGCGAGGGGGCCGACGGCTGGGCGCGCAGGCGGGGTTCGGTCGGCTCGGCCGTGCTGGAGCGGGTCGCGCTCCAGGGGTCCGGGGTCGCCGGACCGGTGGCGCGCGGGGCGACCGGGGCCGTCACGTACGTCGGGAGCGGCACCGGGACGGGCTCCCAGCTGTCACCGCGGGCGGGTCCGCGCTCGCGCTCGCGCTGCTGGTCCACCCATTCGGCGTGGTCGGTCTGCTCGACCAGGGCGCGCCGGCCGGCCTCCTGCGGGGAGACGGGTGGCGCAGGGTCCGGGTCGGAGCCGGCCGCGGCCTCGGACTCGCGGCGGCGCGGGCGGTTCTCGCGCAGGTGGCGGGCGGCCGCCTCGGCGCGGCGCCGGTCCATGGTGAACTCGTAGCGGCGTCGCTCCTGGACCCGCAGGTGCACGATGTACGTGCTCAGCAGCAGGGCGGGGACGGCCGGGGCCCACAGGTACTGGAGTCCGCCGACGGCGGCGGAGACGGCGCCGAGGGTGAAGATCAGGAAGAGCAGCGCGGTGGTGCGCCGGCGGCGGGCCAGGACGACGAGGCGCTGCTCGCGGCGGGCCCGCTCCGCGCGGTCGGCCCGCTCGGAGGCGGCCGATCTCGGTTCGGAGCGGGTCGGCGGGGGCACGACGACGGCCCGGGCGTCGGCGGCGTCCACGGATTTGACCGTTTCCGTCGCGGCGTCCGGGTCCGCGGGGGGCTGGGGTCCCGCCTCCTCGTCACCGCGCTCACGCAGCCCCTTGGCGTAACGGCGCTCCATTCCCGCCCGGCCGGAAAGCAGCCGGATGGCGGTGGAGAAGCGTTCCGTCGGACGGGCTTCGTTCAGCTCGTCCTGCCTCCGGAGCCACATGGGCACCAAGTAGGCGGCCCAGGCCCCGACGATGACTGCGTAGATGAGGCCGCTGCTGCTCACACCCCACACCGTAGAGGGGCGCGGCCGGGCGGATCCGCCAATTGGGACGGCGTGTCGCACGATCTCGCTGATATCACGGACTTTTTTTGTGATTCTTCGGATCAGGTTATGGGCGAATCGGTCATTGAGCGAAGGAATTCGAACAGATATCGGATTTCTATTGTTCCGACGGCTCGCCCGGCGCCGCGGGACCGTGCGGATGGCGTCCGCGGTGCCAGCGGCGCAGCAGACCCTCCCGCGCCTCCTCCGCCGTCAGCGCGTAGACGAGGTGATCGCGCCAGGCCCCGTCGATGTGCAGGTACCGCGGGCGCAGTCCCTCCTCGCGGAAGCCGAGCTTCTCCACCACCCGGCGGCTCGGACCGTTCTCCGGGCGGATGCACACCTCGATCCGGTGCAGCCCGACCTTGCCGAAGCAGTGGTCCACCGCGAGCGCGACCGCCGTCGGCATCACTCCGCGGCCCGCCACGTCCCGGTCCACCCAGTAGCCGACGTGGCCCGCGCACATCGAGCCCCAGGTGATCCCGGCGACCGTCAACTGGCCCACCAGCCGGCCCTGGTACTCGACGACGAAGGGCAGCATGCGCCCCGCGTTCGCCTCCGCCCGCAGGTGGCGCACCATCTGGCGGTACGTCGGCCGCTGGATCACCGGCCCCCAGGGGGCGGGCGGCGGGATCGTCGCCTCCCACGGCCGGAGCCAGTCGCGGTTGCGGCGGTTGACCTCGCGCCAGGCGGCCTGGTCCCGCAGTTTTATCGGCCGGAGCGATACGTCGCCGTCCGTCAGCACCACCGGCCAGGTGGGGCCGTTCAGCTCGTGCTCCCCGGCGGTCTGGCCTCGGGACGCGGGTGGTCGCCGCCCCGGATCTGGTCGACGGCGTGCAGCAGCACCCGGGACAGGACCGCGATCCCGTCGCGGACCCCGCCCGTGGAACCGGGCAGGTTCACGATCAGGGTGCGTCCGGCCACGCCCGCCAGGCCCCGGGACAGGGCCGCGGTGGGCACCTGCGCCAACGACTCGGCGCGGATCGCCTGCGGGATGCCCGGGATCTCGTAGTCCAGGATCCGGGCGGTGGCGTCGGGGGTCCGGTCGGTCGGCGAGATGCCGGTGCCGCCGGTGGTCAGGATGACGTCGTACCCGGCGGCCACGCCCTCGCGCAGGGCCGCCTCCACGGGATCCCCGTCGGGGACCACGCGCGGGCCGTCCACCGCGAAGCCGAGCGCGCGCAGGCCCTCGGCGAGCACCGGGCCGCCCCTGTCCGCGTACACGCCCTGCGAGGCCCGGTTGGAGGCCGTGACCACCAGCGCGCGCAGTCCGGGCGCCGCGGACGTCACCGGCTGAGCCTGAGCCTGCGCCTGCGCCTGCGGGGCATGGGCGTGGCTGTGGACCTCGCCGCCGCGCGGGGCGTTCACGAGCGCGCCCAGTCGCCGGACTTGCCGCCCGTCTTCTCCTCGACCCGCACGTCGGTGATGACCGCGCCCTTGTCGACGGCCTTGACCATGTCGATGACGGTGAGCCCGGCGACCGCGACCGCGGTCAGCGCCTCCATCTCGACGCCCGTGCGGTCGGTGGTCTTGACGGTGGCGAGGATCTCGACGGCGTCGTCGGTGACCTTCAGGTCCACCTTCACCCCGGAGACGGCCAGCGGGTGGCACAGCGGGATCAGGTCGGGGGTCTTCTTCGCCCCCATGATCCCGGCGATCCGCGCGGTGGCGAGGGCGTCGCCCTTGGGCACGCCCTCGCCCCGCAGCAGTTCGATGACCCGGGGAGAGACGAGCACGCGCCCGCTGGCCCGCGCCGTCCGGGTGGTGACGTCCTTCGCCGAGACGTCGACCATCCGGGCCGCGCCGGCCTCGTCGATGTGCGTCAGCCTGGTGCCGGCGGCGCCGCCGGCGCTGCTCTGCGTACTCATATCTGCGTGCCGCTCCCGTCCGGGCCCCGCAAGGGCCTGTGTGGTGCAACACGCTACCCGCATCCGCGGAACCTCAGCCGAGCAGGATCACTTCCAGCTCGGCCCCGGGCTCCACCGAGGTCACGTCCTCCGGTACGACCATCAGCGAGTCGGCGTGCGCCAGCGCGGCGATCAGGTGCGAGCCCGCTCCGCCGACCGGGCTGACCGTGCCGGACTCCGCGTCGTACTTGCCGCGCAGGAACTGCCGGCGGCCCGCCGGGGAGCCGATGGCCTTGTCCGCCTTCAGCACCGCGCGCACGCTCGGCCGGCTGACCTCGGAGTCGGGCAGGCCCATGAGGGCCCGGATCGCGGGGCGCACGAACAGCTCGAAGGAGACGTAGGAGGAGACCGGGTTGCCGGGCAGGGCCAGCAGCGGGGTGTGGTCGGGGCCGATGGTGCCGAAGCCCTGCGGCTTGCCGGGCTGCATGGCCAGCTTGCGGAAGTCGATCCCGGCGCCGTCCACCTCGCCGTCGCCCGTGGAGAGGTCCGTGAGGGCCTCCTTGACCACGTCGTACGCGCCGACGCTGACCCCGCCCGTGGTGACGAGCAGGTCGGCCCGGATGAGCTGGTCCTCGATGGTGGAGCGCAGGGTGTCGGCGTCGTCGGCGACGGCGCCGACCCGGTAGGCGATGGCTCCGGCGTCCCGCGCGGCGGCGGCCAGGGCGAAGCTGTTGGAGTCGTAGATCGTGCCGGGCGCCAGGGCCTCGCCGGGCTGGACCAGCTCGCTGCCGGTGGACAGGACGACCACGCGCGGGCGCGGACGCACCCGTACGGTGCCGCGCCCGATGGCGGCCAGCAGGGCGATCTGCGGCGGCCCGAGGACCGTGCCCGCGGCGAGCGCGAGGTCCCCGGCCTGTACGTCGCTGCCGCGCGAGCGGACGTGCGCCCGCGCCTCGGCGGCGCGGTGGACGCGCACCTCGCCCGCGGCGCCCTCGGGCGACTCGCTGGCGGGGGTCATCCCGGTGGCGGCGCCGCCACCCGTGCCGCCGTCGGTCCACTCGACCGGTACGACGGCTTCCGCGCCGGGGGGCAGCGGGGCGCCGGTCATGATGCGGGCGGCCTGGCCGGGGCCCACGGTCGGCAGCTCGCCGTCGCCGGCCGCCACGTCCCCGATGACCGTCAGCACCGCGGGGAACTCCTCGCTGGCGCCCTGGACATCGGCGGTCCGGACGGCATAGCCGTCCATCGAGCTGTTGTCGAAGGGCGGCAGGGCGACGGGCACGGTGACGTCCTCGACGAGGACGCAGCCCTGGGCGTCCAGCAGCTGGAGCTCGATGGGCTCCAGCGGCCGGACCGTACCGAGGACGTCCGCCAGGTGCTCGTCCACCGACCAGAGGCGCTGGGAGTGGCTGTCCTGCGGTGCGTCGGGCTTGCTCAAGGTCCTACATCTCCTCCGTGACGTAATGGTGAAGCCAGGTGCGGAACTCCGGGCCCAGGTCCTCACGCTCGCACGCGAGTCGGACGATGGCCCGCAGGTAGTCCCCGCGGTCGCCGGTGTCGTAGCGGCGGCCCCGGAAGACCACGCCGTGCACCGGGCCTCCGACGGTCTCGTCGGCGGCCAGCTTCTGCAGGGCGTCGGTCAGCTGGATCTCACCGCCGCGGCCCGGCTCGGTCTCCCGCAGTATGCCGAAGATCGCCGGATCGAGTACGTACCGTCCGATGACCGCGTAATTGCTGGGCGCGTCAGCGGCGTCCGGCTTCTCCACGAGACCGGTGATGCGGACCACGTCCGCCTCGTCGGTGGGCTCGACCGCGGCGCAGCCGTACAGGTGCACCTGGGAGGGGTCGACCTCCATCAGCGCGACGACGGTGCCGCCGGCGCTCTGCTGGATCTCCGTCATGCGGCGCAGCAGCGGATCGCGGGGGTCGATGAGGTCGTCGCCGAGGAGGACGGCGAAGGGCTCGTCGCCGACGTGCGGTTCGGCGCACAGCACGGCATGGCCGAGGCCCCGGGGGTCGCCCTGGCGGACGTAGTGCATGGTGGCCAGGTCGCTGGACTCCTGGACCTTCTTGAGCCGGTCGTCGTCGCCCTTGGCGATGAGTGCGGACTCCAGCTCGTAGTTGCGGTCGAAGTGGTCTTCGAGAGCCCGCTTGTTACGGCCCGTGATCATGAGAATGTCGTCGAGGCCGGCCGACACGGCCTCCTCGACTACGTACTGAATGGCCGGCTTGTCCACCACAGGGAGCATTTCCTTGGGTGTGGCCTTGGTTGCGGGAAGGAACCGAGTGCCGAGGCCCGCGGCCGGGATGACGGCCTTTTTGATCACGGGGTGCAACTGAGTCATGAGCGGAACGATAGTCGCTCGTGCTGTGAGCCACGTGTGCTTCAGATGAACATGATCAGGTTTACCCCGATAGAAAGCGATACGAGCCAACCGTGACAGAGAACCAGCCTTCGAGGGCCAAGACGGACCTGCGCCGGGAACTCCTCGCGGCCCGCCGCGCCTTGTCCGCCGACGCCCTGCGCACGGCGGCCGAAGCCCTCTCCCGCTCCGCCCTGGACCTGCCCGAACTCGGCTCCGCCCACACCGTGGCCGCCTACGTCTCCATCGGCTCCGAGCCCGGCACCCGCGAGCTGCTCGACGCCCTGCGGGCGGCCGGCGTCCGCGTGCTGCTGCCCGTCCTGCTGCCCGACAACGACCTCGACTGGGCGGCGTACGAAGGCCCCGGCAGCCTGGCCGAGGCCGCGCACCCGGGGAAGATGCGGCTCCTGGAGCCCGCCGGTCCCCGGCTCGGCCCGGACGCGGTGACCGGCGCCGACGCCGTACTGCTGCCCGGACTGGCCGTGGACCGGCGGGGCATGCGGCTCGGCCGGGGCGGAGGCTCGTACGACCGGGTGCTGGAACGGCTGGAGCGCGCCGGGGCGCATCCCGCGCTGATCGTGCTGCTCTACGACGACGAGGTGGTCGCGCGGGTCCCGGAGGAACCGCACGACCACCCCGTACGGGCGGTGGCCACCCCGTCAGGGGTGCTCCGCTTCAGCGCTTAGACCCCGCGGTCACGAACTCTCGGGCTGGAGGGTCAGGGTGTCGACGGTCGCCTTCTCCACGGCGTCCTTCCCGAAGGCCCAGTCCAGCAGTTCGCCCTTGGCCCACAGCGTCGTCTGGTCCGTGTAGTGGTCGTGGTACGCGTGCCCCGAGGCTCCCGTCAGGTTGATCCAGCGGGACTTGTCGAAGTCGGCGAGGTTCACGACCATCCGCATCGACGGCACCCAGGTGACCCCGTACCCGCTGGAGGCGTTCCAGCCGGTCGCGTTGACGGTGGCCTCGCCGCCGCCCAGGTTCCAGGGGCCGCGGTTGAGGAGCCACTGGAGGTAGCCGGGGCCCTCGGTGCCGATCGTCTGGTTCTTCAGCATCAGCTGGTGCATGCGGCCCCAGCTCCAGGTCGACTGGTCCTTGCCGAGCTTGGCGGTCAGCTCCCAGCGGGCGTCCTTCATGGCCCGCGCGAAGAGCTGGTCGCGGGTGGTGGTGGCGGCCACGGTGCGGCCGACGGCGGGCGACTGCCACCAGGCCGAGTTCTCGTCCTTGATCAGGCGGCGGACCACCTCGAACCAGCGGTCACCGCCGTCCGGCTGCGCCGAGTCGGAGCCGCGCTCACCGCATTCGCGGACCATCTTGACGAGGTCGTCGGCCGGGCCGGTCGTCGACTCGGGGACGTTCATGCAGCTGCCCTCGACCCGCAGCTCCTTGGGCATCTTGTCGCCGAAGGCCAGCTTGAGGATGTTGCGCCAGACCGCGTTGAAGTAGGCGGCGGCCGCCGAGTCGGGCTCCTGGGTGTAGTTCCAGCCGTCCAGGAGCTTCTGCGCGGAGCGGACGTCCGGGTCCGAGACGTCGATCTTGGCCAGCAGCGGGGTCAGCAGCGCGGCGATCTCGCTGCTGTTGTCCATCTGCATGGTGCGCATGTCGTCGGTGGAGATCTTCCCGCTGTCCTTGATCTTCGCCTCGATGAGGTCGTTGATCCGCTGACTGCGGGCGCCGTAGCCCCAGTCGGTGGTCAGCACGTACGGGTACTTGCCCTGGCCGCTCTCGGTGACGGCCTGGTTCGCGGTCACGATGAACCCGCGGTCCGGGTTGTACGCCCACGGCATCTCGTCCTGCGGGACGTAGCCGGCGCTGCCGTCCTTGCCGCCCTTCCAGGCGTACTTGGAGTCCCAGCCGGGGGCGGGCATCTTGCCGTCGCCGGTGGTGCGCATCGGGATGCGGCCGGGGGCCTGGTAGCCGATGTTGCCGTTGGGGCCCTTGTTGTCCGCGTAGATCAGGTTCTGCGAGGGGACCTCGAAGTCGCGGGCCGCGGTGCGGAACTCCTGGAAGTTCTTGGCCCGGTTGATCTTGAAGACGGCGTCCATCGACTTGCCCGGGTCCAGCGCGGTCCAGCGCAGGGAGACCCCGTAGCCGTTGCCGCGGTCGGGGGCGGCGCTGTTCACGGGGGCGCGGGCGCCGACCGTGGCGATCTCGTCGCTGCGGTCGGAGATCAGCGGGCCGTTGTTGGTGGACCGGACGGTGATCTTCTTCTCACCGCCGCCGGCGATCTTGATGACCTCTTCGCGGGTGGTGAAGGGGAGCGTCTTGCCGTCGTAGACGTAGCCCTCGGGCTTGACCTGCTCCAGGTAGAGGTCGGTGACGTCGGCGCCGAGGTTGGTCATGCCCCAGGCGATGTCGGCGTTGTGGCCGATGACCACGCCCGGCATGCCGGAGAAGGTGTAGCCGGCCACGTCGTACTGGCACGAGGCCGAGGCCGCCCGGCAGTGCAGGCCCATCTGGTACCAGACCGAGGGCAGCTGCGGGGAGAGGTGCGGGTCGTTCGCGAGGAGCGGCTTCCCGGTGGTCGTGTACTTGCCGGCGACGACCCAGGAGTTCGAGCCGATGCCGCTGCCGGCCGGGCCGAGGATCGCGGGGATCTCGTCGAGGGTCTTGGCCAGCGCGCCGAGCTGCGTGCGCAGGCCGACGGTGGCGCCCTGGGCGGTGGCGCTGCCGGCCAGCCCGGTCTCGCCCACGGTCTGGGTGGAGGCCTGGGAGCCGGTGGTGCCGCTCTGCCCGCCGGTGTTCGAGCCGGAGCCCACGGGGCTGCCGGAGCCGGGAGCGGCCGCGGGGGTGTACTTCCCGCTCTTGACGGTGCCGCCCTCGACGATCGGACGGTTGCGGTCGAAGGGGTAGGGCGGGTAGAGGTCGTCGATCTGCGCCTGCGAGAGCTTGCCCGTCATCAGCGCGCGGTCGATCTCGTCCTGCATGTTGCCGCGCAGGTCCCAGGCCATGGCCTTGAGCCAGGCCACCGAGTCGACCGGGGTCCACTGCTCGGGCGCGTAGTCGTCGCTGAGCTTGAGGGCGGCGTGCTCGACGGAGAGGTGCTTGCCGGACTTCCCCTTCAGGTACGCGTTGACCCCGTCGGCGTAGGCCTGGAGGTACTTCTTCGTCTCGGTCGACAGCTTGGTGTCGTACTCCTGCTGCGCGACCTGGCGCCAGCCGAGCGTGCGCAGGAAGGCGTCCGTCTCGACCTGGCCGGCGCCGAACATCTCCGAGAGCCGCCCGGAGGTCATGTGGCGGCGTACGTCCATCTCCCAGAACCGGTCCTGCGCGTGCACGAAGCCCTGTGCGCGGAAGAGGTCCTCGTCGGAGTCGGCGTACAGCTGGGGGATTCCGTTGGCGTCGCGCTTGACGTCGACGGTCCCGGTCAGGCCGGGCACCTTGAGGGAGCCGGTGGTCTGCGGGAACGAGGCCCGCACGCTGTCCACGCTCCAGTACGCCCCGTAGCCGAGGCCAGCGAAGAGCGCCAGCACCAGGACGAGCACGATCAGACGGGCGCGTCGTCCCTTCTTCTTGACGGAAGGGGCGGTTTCGTTGGCGGGCATCGCTGTCCTTAGAGGGGCAGGGTGGTCCTGGGAGTGCTGGGAGCAACCATAGGCGCAGGACCGGGTGCGTTGATCCGCCAGGGGTCGAGCTCATGACGACAGCTCATGACGACGGGTCATGAGGACAGGGCCCCTCAGGCGTTTCACAATGTGGCTAACGAGTAAAGGGCGCGTCAAAGATTAGGTAAGGTAACGAAGTACTTGCCGTCCGTGCCCGTGCCGGAACGATCCGTCAGTCCGACGTCCCCCGTTCCGTCATCGTCAGGCACGTCGAGGAAAGGGCCGCCCGCTGACTGTCCACACGCTCAATGAGCTCCTGCTGGTCTGCTCGCTCGTGCTGCTCGTCGCCGTGGCGGCGGTGCGCGTCTCTTCGCGCAGCGGACTGCCCAGCCTGCTCATTTACCTCGGCATAGGTGTCGCCATAGGCCAGGACGGCATCGGCAACGTCGTGTTCGACAACGCCGAGCTGACCCAGGTGATCGGCTATGCCGCGCTCGTGGTGATCCTCGCCGAGGGCGGTCTGGGCACGAAGTGGAAAGAGATCAAGCCGGCCCTGCCGGCCGCGATCGTGCTGTCGCTGGTCGGCGTCGCCGTCAGCGTGAGCGTGACCGCGGCGGGCGCGCACTACCTGGTCGGACTCGAATGGCGGCAGGCCCTGCTGATCGGTGCGGTCGTCTCCTCGACCGACGCGGCGGCCGTCTTCTCGGTCCTGCGCAAGGTCCCGCTCCCCTCCCGGATCACGGGTGTGCTGGAGGCCGAGTCCGGCTTCAACGACGCCCCCGTCGTCATCCTGGTCGTGGCCTTCGCCACGGTCGGACCGGTCGACCAGTGGTACGTCCTCATAGGCAAGATCGCGCTGGAGCTGGCGATCGGCGTCGCCATCGGCCTGACCGTGGGCTTCCTGGGCTCCTACGGGCTGCGGCACGTGGCACTGCCCGCCTCGGGCCTCTACCCGATCGCGGTGATGGCGATCGCGATCACCGCCTACGCGGCCGGCGCGATGGCGCACGGCTCCGGCTTCCTCGCCGTGTACCTGGCGGCGATGGTGCTCGGGAACGCGAAGCTCCCCCACTGGCCGGCCACCCGGGGCTTCGCGGACGGGCTCGGCTGGATCGCCCAGATCGGCATGTTCGTCCTGCTCGGCCTGCTGGTCACCCCGCACGAGCTGGTCCACGACTTCTGGCCGGCCGTCGTCATCGGGCTGGTGCTGACCATGGTGGCGCGGCCGCTGGAGGTCTTCGTCTCGCTGCTGCCGTTCCGGCTGCCCTGGCAGGAGCAGGCCCTGATGTCGTGGGCCGGCCTGCGCGGCGCCGTGCCCATCATCCTGGCGACCATCCCGATGGTGTCCGGGATCGAGGGCAGCGAGCGCGTCTTCAACATCGTCTTCGTGCTGGTCGTCGTCTACACCCTGGTGCAGGGCCCGACGCTGCCGTGGCTCGCGCGCACGCTCAAGCTGGGCAACAGCGACGAGGCCGCCTCCGACCTGGGGATCGAGTCGGCGCCGCTGGAGAAGCTGCGCGGACACCTGCTGTCCTTCGCGATCCCGCCCGCCTCGCGCATGCACGGCGTGGAGGTGAGCGAGCTGCGGCTGCCGCCCGGGGCCTCCGTCACGCTGGTCGTACGGGATGCACGCAGCTTCGTACCGGCGCCCTCGACCGTGCTGCGGCGCGGGGACGAGCTGCTGGTCGTGGCCACGGACCCGGTACGGGACGCGGCGGAGGCGCGGCTGCGGGCGGTGGCCCGGGGCGGCAAGCTGGCGGGCTGGCTGGGGACCGGCGGGGAAGGGAACGGGGCCGGAGCCGCGGGCGGGAAAGCCAAGGCCAAGGGGGTCGGCAAGGGCTCGGCCACGGGCTCGGGCAAGGGGTCCGGAAAGCGCTCCGGCGCGGGTTAGAGCGACGCTCTAATTCAACATTTTCGATGCCCTTTGCCCGTATTCACCCCCGTTTAGGCGGGGCTTGAATGCGAAGTTCCAGTTAATCGCAGGTGAAGACACGCCCTGTAGCCCTAATCACAGGGCGTATCAGCCGATCTGCCTGTACGATTAAGGAACAACACATCGAACCAACTCTGCCTGACGCAGAGCTGGCGCGACCGCAAAGCGGCCGCGGCATCCTCCCGCAGTGGGTGCCCAGGTATCACTCGGTTTTGCGCAAGAGGACAGCTCTCGGGTCTCCCACATGTACGGGTGCGATCGCTCACAAGGCGGCGCATCGTCCGCAGACGGGGAGTTCTACCAGGCAGCGGAAAGGCCAGGCCGTGACATCCGCGGTCACGACCGACAAGTCCGCCCCGTCCACCCGACCCGGCTACGGGCAGCTCCTGCGCACGCCCGGCGCCCTCGGCTTCGTTCTCCCGGGATTCGCCGCGCGACTCCCCTTCGGCATGCTGACGATCAGCATCCTGCTGCTCGTCCAGCACACCACCGGTTCCTACGGAAGCGCCGGCATCGTCGCCGCCTTCACCGGTATCGCCATGGCCGTGTTCGCCCCGGTCATGGGCAAGCTCATCGACCGCCACGGCCAGAGCGCCGTCCTGGTCCCGGTGGCCCTCGTACACGCCACCGCCGTCAGCTCCCTGGTGGCGTTCGCGCTGCTGGGTGCGCCCGTCTGGGCGCTCGCACTGGCGGCCGTCCCCGCCGGTGCCTCCGTCCCGCAGGTCGGACCCATGGTCCGGTCCCGCTGGGCGGCCAAGCTCGAGGGCTCCCCGCTGCTGCCCACGGCCGCCGCGTTCGAGTCCGTCACCGACGAGTTCACCTTCGTCGTCGGCCCGGTGCTCGCCACCGCGCTGTGCACCGGCATCAACCCGGCCGCCGGCCTGGTCACCGAGGCCGCGCTGACCCTGATCGGCGGCCTGCTCTTCGCCGCCCAGCGCGCCACGCAGCCCAAGCCCGTCGCCCGCCCGGCGCACGGTGAGAAGCACGCCCCGGCCCTGTCGTTCCACGGCCTGCGCGTCCTGATCGTCGCCTTCATCGGCATCGGCGCCGTCTTCGGCGGCATGCAGGTCTCGCTCGCCGCCTTCTCCGAGGAGATCGGCAACCCGGGCGCCAACGGTCTGCTCTACGGCGTCTTCGCCGCGGGCAACATGATCGCCGGCATCGCCTGCGGCGCCATCGCCTGGAAGATCGGCCCGCGCCGCCGCCTGATCCTCGGCTACATCGGCCTCACCGCCGCCGCCTCGGTCCTGTGGGCCGCGAACTCGATGATCCTGCTCGGCGCGCTCGGCCTGGTCGTCGGCCTGTGCATCGCCCCCGCGCTGATCACCGGCTACACCATGATCGACAAGCTGATCCCGGCCACCTCGCGGACCGAAGCCTTCACCTGGCTCACCGGAGGCGTCGCCTTCGGTCAGGCCGGCGCCGTGACCCTGGCCGGCCGCCTGACGGACGCGCACGGATCCTCGTACGGGTTCCTCGTGCCGATGGTCGCCACCGTGCTGGCCCTGACCGTCCTGCTGGCACTGCGTGCGAAGCTGGCCCCGAAGGCCCCGAGCCGGATCATCAGCTCGTCCAAGCCGACCGCCCAGACTGCTCAGACCACCTCCGCGGCACCCGCCGCGGGTGTGAACGAGCGTGGTCTGGGTCACCGCGTGCCGGTGACGGTGGACTGATCCGCCGGAATACGTCACCATGGAGCGTCGTTAGCACTCATTGAGTCAGAGTGCCAGGAGGAAATTCGTGCCGACCTACCAGTACCAGTGCACCGAGTGCGGTGAGGGCCTTGAGGCCGTGCAGAAGTTCACCGATGACGCACTGACCGTGTGCCCGAGCTGCGACGGACGCCTGAAGAAGGTGTTCTCCGCGGTCGGCATCGTCTTCAAGGGATCCGGTTTCTACCGGAACGACAGCCGCGGTTCTTCGTCGAGCAGCACGCCTGCCTCGAAGCCCGCGTCCGCGCCGGCGTCCACCCCGGCCGCGTCGTCCTCGTCGTCTTCGTCCTCGGCTTCTTCGTCCTCGACCTCGACCTCCTCGTCGTCGTCGAGCACGTCCGCCGCCTGACGCGCTCCAAGGCTTCATCAGCTGCAACAGCTTCACCCGAGGCCCTGCCCGTCCCCACGGACGGCGGGGCCTTCGGCATGCCCCGTTAGGGTGGCCGCATGGCGAATGCAGAGATCGGTGTCATCGGCGGATCGGGCTTCTACTCCTTCCTGGAGGACGTTTCCGAGATCCAGGTGGAGACGCCTTACGGACCCCCCAGCGACTCCCTCTACCTCGGCGAGCTCGCCGGCCGGACCGTGGCCTTCCTGCCCCGGCACGGCCGCAGCCACACCGTGCCCCCGAACAAGATCAACTACCGGGCCAACCTGTGGGCCCTGCGTTCCGTGGGCGTCCGCCAGGTGCTGGGCCCCTGCGCGGTCGGCGGCCTGCGCCCCGAGTACGGCCCGGGCACCCTGCTCGTTCCCGACCAGCTGGTCGACCGTACGAAGTCCCGCGCCCAGACCTTCTTCGACGGGGAGCCGCTGCCGGACGGCTCGGTACCCAACGTCGTGCACACCACCTTCGCCGACCCGTACTGCCCCGTGGGCCGCTCGGTGGCGCTGGCGGCGGCGCGCGGGCGCGACTGGGAGCCGGTGGACGGCGGCACCATGGTCGTCATCGAGGGTCCGCGCTTCTCCACGCGCGCCGAATCGCAGTGGCACGCCGCGGCCGGCTGGTCGGTGGTCGGCATGACGGGCCACCCCGAGGCGATCCTCGCGCGCGAGCTGGGGCTCTGCTACACCTCGATGGCGCTGGTCACGGACCTGGACGCGGGCGCCGAGACGGGCGAAGGGGTCTCCCACACGGAGGTCCTCAAGGTCTTCGGCGAGAACGTCGGCCGGCTGCGCGAGGTCCTCTTCGACGCGGTGGCCGCCCTGCCCCCGACGGAATCCCGCGCCTGCCTGTGCACCCACGCACACGACGGCTGGGACCTGGGCATCGAGCTGCCGTAGCCGACTGCGCCTGTGTGCACGCCCGCCCCGTCCGGCGCCTTCGCGGCGCCGGACGGGGCGGTTTCTGTTTCTGTTCGCGGGCAGGCCGCTAGCGCACGGTGAACCGGGTCTTGATCACCTTGCCGTTGACCAGGACCTCGGAGGCCATGATCGAGGTGGTGGCCGGGTCCCGGACGGTGAAGTTCAGCGCGAACGTGCCGTCCAGACCGATCATGCGGGTGACACAAGGGTCGGAGGTCTTCGACCCGTCCGCCTTGCGGCCGCTCACCACGACCGTCGCCACCGGGGCGAAGCTGCGCCCGGTGACCTGTACGACCGTGCCCACGGGACCGCTGTCGGGAGACAGTGCGTAGGAGGGCGCGGGCGGCGGCGGGGTGCCGCCGACGGTGAACCGGGCCAGCGCCTTCTTCCCGTTCACGAGCCACTCGCGCGCCTGGAGGGCGACGGTGGCGGGGTCGTTGACCGTGAAGGTCTGGGAGAAGCTGCCGTCGAGGCCGACCACCTTGGTCTTGTAGCTGTCGCCGGTCTTGGCGCCGTCCGCCTTCAGCCCGTCGATCTGGACGGTGCTGACCGGGGCGAACCCCTGGCCCACGACGGTGACCTTCGTACCGGTCGGACCCGTGGACGGGGAGAGCGTGATGAACGTCTTCGCCACCGTGAGCGGGGCCGTGACGTGCAGCCCGCCGGAGGTGACCTGCACCTGGTAGGCCCCTTCGCCCGCCGAGGAGGCGAGCGTGACCGTACCGGAGAGGGCCCCGGAGGCGCTGACGCCCAGGTTCGCCGTCGCGATCTTCGCCGGGTCGCAGCCGGTACCGTCCGCCGCGCACAGGGCGGCCGAGGCGGCGGCGCCCGCGGGCCAGCCGGTGCCGGAGAGGGAGACCGTGGCGCCCGGTTTCACCGTGGCCGCGCCGGTGGCGAGGGTGACGGGGTTGGTGGTGACGGTGAAGGGGACGTTGGTCTCGGTGCCGGCCACGGCGCCTTCGTCGGTGTGGATGAAGGCGATGGCCGGGTCACTGATGGTGAACTCGGTGGTGAAGGTGCCGTCGGTGGTGGTGCTCGGATAGACGGCGGTGTCGTCGAGCGTGTTGCCGTCGGCGTCCAGTGCGACCACGTTGAGCTGCTGGTCCTGGTGGTAGTTCTTCCCCGACACGGTGATCACGGAGCCGACCGGACCGTGATCGGGGCTCGGGGTCAGCTCGTACGGGCCCGCCGGGACGTACGCCTTCACCTGGAGCGGAGCCCTCGCCTGCTTCGTACCGTCGCTCACCTGGACGGAGTACGAACCGTCCGGGACCGTCCAGGAGCTCGCGAGGGCGATGCTGCCGCCCAGACCGCCCGAGGCGTCGATGGCCAGGGTGCTCGACGCGATCAAGGCCGCATCGCAGTTGCCGCCCGCCGCGTCGCACAGCGTCGGGGTCGCGGTGGCACCCGGGGTCCAGCCGCCGCCCGACAGCGCCACGGACGTGCTCGGCTTCACGGGACCGGCCGGGGCCGAGACCGTCGCCTCCGTGCTGCCGCCGCCCTGGGCCGTCACCGTCGCCACGGTCCCGCCGCCGGCGGTCACGTCGCAGGGGGTCTGGTAGGTGCCGCCGAAGACCACGGTGGTGGTACGGGTCCGCACGGGGGCCAGGTTGACCACGCCGGAGGCGTTGGCCGGGAGGAAGAAGTCGCCTTCGAAGGGCGGGAGGACGACGGACTGGCCGCTGGTGTAGTCGAGGTTGACCGTCGGCCCCTGGATGGTGACCGTGCCCGTGGCCCCGCCGGACAGCGCGAGTTCGATCGCCGGGGTGGTCGGGATGTTGCTGAGGTTGGTGGTGCTCTTCGCCGGGCTGACGCCGAGGGTGATCCTGGCGTGGACCTTGCCGCCCGGCGGGACGCTCGTGCTGCTCAGGTCCACGGTCATGCTCTGCGGACCGGTGGCCTCGCCCTGTCCGGCGGGCAGGGAGCAGTGCACGGTGGGGCTGACGGTGCCGGCCTGGGCCACGGGGGCGAGGGCCAGACCGCCCGCGGCCAGGATCAGGGCGATACCGCCCGTGACCAGCGGTGTGCGCCTCGGCAGTCTTCGGTGCGAGAGCATCCGGTCTCCCTTTGTCGTTGGGGGCGTGGGGTGGTGGGGGTGCGGGTGGTGCGGGCGTGGGGCGTGGGGGCCGGGATCCCGCGCGGGTGCGCGGAACCCCGGCCCGGCGATGCGTGGAGCGGTCTGCGCCGGGACCCGGCCGTGCGTGCGCCGGGTCCCGGTACGGCTCAGGACAGCGAGAGCGTGAGCGTCGCCGCGTAGTTCCCGCCGGGGACGACCGCCGGGACGTGGAGGTTCAGCCCGGCCGAGGCGTCGTAGACGCCACCGACCACGCTGCCGCCCGCTTGTACCTGGCAGAGGCCGGCCGGGGTGGCGCCGAGGGCTCCGGGTGCTCCCGCGGTCGGGGTGCCGATCGCGTCGGCGTGTGCCGAGCAGGACGGGGTCCAGCTCACGGCGCCGGCCGGGATCACGGCCGTACCGCCGCCGGCGGCGGTGAAATCGCTGAGCGTGCCGGTCAGCGACCAGCCGGCGGTGCCACCCCTGGCGTCCGATACCTGGATCGGGTTGAGGGCGCCGGGGACGTCATGGCTCGTACCGTCCAGCTGGACGGCCCCGAAGTTCACTTCCCCGCCGGCCTGGCTCATCGAGAGCGGGCCGGGCGTGACGGAGAAGGTGAACTTCTGCGTGCCGGTGCCGCCTTCGCCCGGTCCGCCGCCGGTGGTGACGGTGAAGGGGACCTTGGTGTCGGTGCCTTCCACGCCTCCCTCGTCGGTGTGGATGAAGGCGATGGCCGGGTCACTGATGGTGAACTCGGTGGTGAAGGTGCCGGCGGTGGTCGTGTTCGGATAGACGGCGGTGTCGTCGAGCGTGTTGCCGTCGGCGTCCAGTGCGACCACGTTGAGCTGCTGGTCCTGGTGGTAGTTCTTCCCCGACACCGTGATGACCGTGCCCACCGCGGCCCGGTCCGGATAGGCCCTCAGCTCGTACGGGCCCGCCGGGACGTACGCCTTCACCTGGAGCGGAGCCCTCGCCTGCTTCGTACCGTCGCTCACCTGGACGGAGTACGAACCATCGGGGATCGTCCAGGAGTTGGCGAGGGTGATGCTGCCGCCGAGTGCGCCGGCCGCGTCGATGCTCAGCGAACTGCCGGTCAGCTTCGTCGCGTCGCATCCGCCGCCGCCCGCGTCGCACAGGGTCGGGGTCGCGGTGGCGCCCGGGGTCCAGCCGGCCCCCGACAGGGTCACCGACGTGCTCGGCTTCACCGGACCGGCCGGCACCGACACCGTCGCCTCCGCGCCGCCGCCGCCCTGCGCGGTGACCGTGGCGACCACGCCACCGCCGCTGACGACCTCGCAGGGGGTGTTGTAGTTGCCTCCGAAGACCACGGTGGCCGTGTTCATCTTCACGGGGGTGAACTGGATCGGCCCGGAGGCGTTCGCCGGGACGAAGAAGTCGCCCTCGTAGGGCGGGATCACGATCGGGGCGGGCGCCGCCGGGACGTCCACCGGGACCGTCGGCCCCTGCACGGTCACCTTGCCCGTGGCCCCGCCGGACATCACGAGATCGATCGAGGGGGTGGACGGCACGTCGTCGAGTTTGAACGGGCTGGTCGCAGGGCCGGGGCCGAGGGTGACCTTGGCGTGTACCTTGCCGCCCGGCTGCACCGTGGCCGGGGTGAGGTCGACGGTGATGTCCTGAGGGCCCGAGGGGTCGCCCTGGCCGGCCGGCAGGACGCAGTGCACGGTGGGGTGAATCGTTCCCGCCTGTGCCGTGGGCGCGAGCACCGCGCCCGCCAGGGCGAGGACGGTGGCCACACCGCCCCCTAACAGCACCGATCTCCGGGCCACCGGACTTCGCTGGAAGAACACCTGATCTCCTCATTCGCGAGTAGGAGTTCCGGCCCGCTCGTGGATGAGCCGGCCGGCGGTCCGAGCGGCCGGCTGAGAGCGGTTTCCCTTTCGGTAAATTTCCGCACCCATCTCACGCAATGCCTGCGGCGTGCCGAAATGGGCAAGGAAATGCCCGAGGGCGGAAGCGCGACTCTGTAACGCCCGCCCCCCTTTTGCTACAGCCCGCCCGTGCAGCTGTCAGGCCTGATCAAACGCATACGGTCCGGGGTGGCCGATGCACGCCCGGGCCACTCGGAGCGCCAGCGTCGCGCAGCTCGACGGATAAGGGAATAGGCAAGTTGACGGCACGTCAGATGAGATTTACGGAGCCGCCCGCAACGTCAACCCGAGGGCGCCGAGTCACGCGGACTTTACACCGCCGACTCACCTCCGTAATCACAAAGAATTTCACGAAACCGCTTGACTGCCACCCGAAAGCACGGCTTCACTGCAATTCGGGATACTGGATCCAGCCACAACGGGGCTCCGTCGAACGGGCGCCTCCGAGGCCCCGCCGCCGTCCTCCCGGGAATTCCCGTCACCAAGCGGCACGCTTCCGCTCCGGCGCGCCCGCGTTCCTGCGACACCCCTCATGTCCGCCAGGTCCTCGAAAGGAGCACCACCATGTCCCGCCTCAAGATCGCCGCCATCGCCACCGTCGGCGCGGCCGCCTTGGCGGCCTCGGTCGCACTGTCGACCAGCGCCTACGCCGTCGCCCCGGCCACCACCACCGCCACCTTCAACTGCGCCACCTGGGGAAGCGGCAGCGTGACCCTCACCGCCACCGACTCGGGCGGCGTCAAGAAGATCAAACTCGCGTCGACCGCCATCAAGGTGCCCGCGGGCACGGCCCCGATCGGGGCCAACACCATCGCGACCGTCGTCAAGGTCACGAAGAACGGCGTCGCCGGAACCACCCAGTTCTCCGGCACCGTCAACCCGCCCATGGTCGCGGGCGGTTCGGTCACCGTCGGCCCGCTCCCGCTCACCACGGGCACCCTGGTCGCGGGCAACACGACCAATGTCGCGCCGCTGGCCGGGGCTCCCGGCGCGGCCAACTTCACCGTCTCGATCACCCCGCCGGGCGTTCCGAGCATCTACTGCACCGCAACCAGCGCGCAGGCTTCGAACTTCACCTGGTAGCACCGGCCCTCGCCCGAGGGCACACGGCCGGCCGGAAGGGCCGGAGGGTGGCGGGTGGGAACATCGACCCGCCAACCGCTTCCGGGGCTCGCGCGGGAGCGACCGGGCCTCGCACGGGCTCGCAAGGGTGCCCCCGGGTTCGCT
>NZ_JBHXKA010000099.1:0-31333 GCF_042722885.1 Streptomyces sp. NPDC058401 | reverse complement strand
GGTCGCCACCCTGCGCGAAGTCGCGGTCCGGCGCGGGGACTTCGCCTTCGGACCGGCGAGCCTGCAGATCGACTGGGCCGACCGGGTCGCCATCACCGGTGCCAACGGGGCCGGAAAGTCCACCCTGTTGGCCGTGCTGCTGGGCCGGCTGGCGCCGGACTCCGGCTCCGCGAACCTCGGCTCGGGCGTGCTGGTCGGCGAAGTGGACCAGGCCCGAGGGCTGTTCCTCGGAGAGGAGCCGCTCATCGATGCCTTCTGCGCCGCCGTGCCCGACACCGAACCGGCCGAAGTCCGCACCCTGCTGGCCAAGTTCGGCCTGAAGGCGGCGCACGTGACCCGCCCGGCGGCCACCCTCTCCCCCGGCGAGCGCACCCGGGCCGCCCTGGCGCTGCTCCAGGGGCGCGGGGTGAACCTGCTGGTGCTGGACGAGCCGACGAACCACCTCGACCTGCCCGCGATCGAGCAGCTGGAGTCCGCGCTCGAGGCCTACGAGGGCACGCTGCTGCTGGTCACCCACGACCGCAGGATGCTCGAAGCGGTCCAGGTGAACCGCCGGCTGCACGTCGCGGACGGCAAGGTCACCGAGGTCTAGACCGGAGCCCGCCCAAGATGCCGACCCGCCGGAGCGCGACTAGCGTTTGTGGGTGAGAGCCGCAACCGCGGAGCAGGCCCCCATGGCCGGCGTTCCACGCCGCCAGGGTAGGCGGGCACGTGCTTCCGCATTTTCGGCGGCCCTGTATCCGATTCCGTGGCGCGTCCTCGTACGTGGCCCGCGGTTCCGTCCTCCATGCCTCGGAGAGGTTCCAGGAGGGTGGGAGGAAAGGGAAATTCTCATGTCTGCACTGAGAGCGAAGCGCCTCTTCGCGATCTCCGCCGCCGGTCTTCTGATGGCAGGCGGAGCCGCGCTCGGCACGGCGGGTACCGCCTCGGCGGCGACCCCCGCCCAGCACGTGAGCTACGTCGCCGGTGGCTGGGACCACGACGACGACAACAACAACGGCTGGCACCACGGCGGCTGGTGGGACGACGATGACGACTACGGCTACGGCGGTTACGGAGGTTACAACCACGGCGACTGCTGACCCGCCCTCCAACCCGGACGTGCGCGACCCCGCCACGGGGCCGCGCACCGGGCTGCCGCGGCGCCCGCGTCAGCTCCCGTCGGGCCGGTCCGCCGGGGCGCGCCGCTTGCGGGCCATCTTCCGGGCCACGAAGGCCCGCGGGAGGTGGCGGACCGCCACGGCGTACGCCCGGTAGTGCCGGCCCGTGATGCTCACCGGGCGGCGCCGGGCCAGGTCCTTCAGCGCCTTGGCCACCACGTCGGCCGGCTCCAGCCACACCGCGTCGCGCAGGGCGGTGACGTCCATACCGGCGCGCTCCTGGAACTCGGTGCGGGTGAATCCCGGCACCACCGCCAGCACGCGGACCCCGTACGGCTCCATGTCCACCCGCAGCGATTCGCTGAAGGCCGTGATCCAGGCCTTCGCGGCTCCGTAGGTCCCGGTCGGCAGCAGTCCGGCCACAGAGGAGACGTTGAGCACCGCGCCGCGGCGGCGTTCGCGCAGGCCCGGGAGGACCGCGTGGGTGAGCCGGAGCGGCACCTTGACCAGCAGGTCGAGCATCCGCTCCTCGTCCGCGACCGGGTTGTACGGGAACGGCGCGGGCAGACCGAAGCCGGCGTTGTTGACCAGGATGTCGACGGGCCGGGCCGGGTCGGCGAGCCGCTCGGCGACGGCTGCGAGGGCGTCCGCGTCGAGCAGGTCGGCTGGGAACACCTCGCAGACGGAGCCGAATTCCCGGGCGAGGTCCGCGGCGACGGCTTCGAGGCGGGCCTTGTCGCGGGCGACGAGGACGAGGTCGCAGCCCTTGGCGGCGAAGCCGCGGGCGAAGGCCGCGCCCAGTCCGGCGCTGGCCCCTGTGATGAGTACGGTGGTGGTCAAGAGACGTTCACTTCCTGGCTGTCGGGCATGGTGCATGTCTCACGCGGTGAAACCGGCCGTGGCCGGTGAGGCGTAGGCCTGGGCCACGTCCACGAGGAAGCGGGCCTCGCCGTCCAGGTCCCCTCCCCCGGCCGAGGTCTGGAGGGCCGCGGGCAGCTCCAAGGCGTTCTCGTCGGACCGCTGTTGCGGGATCCCGGCCAGCTTCGCCTGCCGCGCCTCCTTCAGTACGCAGGCCAGCGCGGCCGCACTGGCCCGCTGTTCGGGCACTCCGCTGCCGGCCACGTGGCTGCGCGCGAGCTCGGGCACGCCGGGGGCGACGTACTCTCCCAGGATCAGGATGGCGTCGCGGGTCTCGATGACCTTGCGGTAGACGAGCAGGTTGCGCGGTACCGGCGGCCACAGCAGTTCCAGCACCCGGCCGCCGCGCGGCTCGTTGAGGGCGACGTGCGGGACCGCGTGCACCAGGTCGCGCCAGAGAGGCCAGAGCCGCCAGGCGGTGGCGGTGTCGGCGGCCGTGCGGCGGAAGGTGAACAGCGTCGGTACGAGGATCGCGGCGGCGCGCAGCAGTCCGTGCACGTTCATCAGCAGCGGGTTCGCGGGCATCGCCCAGGTGAATCCGAACAGCGCCTTGAGCAGGTACACGAACCAGAACACCCCGGCGAGCGCGGTGCCGAGGCCGAAGAGCAGCAGTCCGGCGGCGAGGCCCCGGCTCTCGGCGCGGCGGCTGTAGCGCCAGCAGACGTACACGCAGACGGTGTTGGCGATCAGGTGGGCGGAGATCAGCACCAGCCAGTACGCGAGGGAGGGCACCGGGTCGCCCACGGGCGGAATGGTGTGCGTGCCGTGGGCGGGTGCGGCCGCGTCCAGGAGGACCAGGACCGTCAGCCAGAGGACCGTACCGGCGCCGGAGGCGATCTGGAGTCTGCGGCCCCGGGTGGCGGCGGCCACGAAGTAGAGCACGGCACCGGCCGAGAGGACGCCGATGAGGTTGCGCACGAGCCCGATGGTGTGCGCGTACTCCGGGTCGCGGCCCATGGCGTAGGCGACGACCTCGGGCAGGTTCAGGGTCATCGCGGCCGCGGCGGTGGCCACGGCGAGCCACAGGCCCCGCTGGTGCGGGGCGCGCAGGGCGCCGGGCGCGCGGAGCAGGACGGCTATCCACAGACACACGACACTGGGGACGGCGAGCCCGTCGCCGAAGGCGATCAGATCAGAGGCCACGGTGGACGGCCCCCCGTCCGCGCCGCTCGTAGCCCATCGCGGACTCCAGCCGGGCGAGGGTGTCACGGCCCTCGGCGCCGTGGCCGAGGGGCGGCCCGCTGGTTCCGGTGCGGATGCGGATCATGCTGGCGAGCATCTCCGCCTCCCGCTCCTGGCGGGTGGTGTAGTTGGTGCGCCCGAGCACGGTGGGAACGTACCCGTCCGCCCCGCCGGCGCCCGGGGCGTCCTCGGAGGGGGCTTCCAGGGAATGGTGCCCGAAGAGGATGTGGCCGATCTCGTGGAGCACGATGTGCTCCCGGTGCAGCGGGGTGGTCTGGGCCTCGTAGAACACGTAGTCCACGTCGGCGGTGCCGACCCACAGTCCGCACACGCCGGACTCCGCCGCCTCCTTGGGCAGCGGGTGGAGCCGGATGGGGCGACCCCGCTGCTCGGCGATCCGCTCGCACAGTCCGTCGAGCGAGAAGGGGTGTCTCAGGTCAAGACGGCCGAGAATCGCCTCGCACCGCTTGCGCAGACTGGGCTGAGGGTGGCGCATGTGTTCCCTCTTCGGACCCTTTCTCGGGCAACGATGGTAGGTGTGCGTGGGCTGGGGCATGACGTCCTTAGCCTTCAAGGCGACCTCGGGAGTGCGGTCCTGAGGAGAAAAACGGAAGCCCGCTCGCCGAAAGACGAACGGGCGTTCCGTCATCCCTACAGATCATCCGGATGGGTTGGCAAGGTATGTCCCCATGTCGGGTGCCTATTCAGCCAATCCGGCACGCACTGTCACGAAGGGGCTAGCGCTTGCGGCCGCCCCGCTCGTCGGGGCCGCTGAGCCCCGCGCGGCGCAGGGCGTCGGCCATCGCGCTGTTGGCGGGGGCCGGAGCGCCACCGCCGCCCTGCCGCTGACCGCCGCCGCCCTGACCGGGCTGGCTTCCCTGACCGCCCTGGCGACGGCCCTTGCCGCCGTCGCGGGAACCGCCCTGACCGCCCTGCCCGCGCTGGCCGCCGCCTTGGCCGCGCTCGCCGCCGCCCTGACCGCCCTGGCCGCCCTGGCCGCCGCCCGCCGGGCCGCGCTGCTGCGGGGGCCGGCCGCCGCCGCGCCGCTCGCCCCGCTCCTCGCGCTGCCTCGGCGCACCGCCGCCGTCGGCGCCGCCGCGCTCCGTCTCGTCCTCCAGGCGCAGCGTCAGCGAGATCCGCTTGCGCGGGATGTCCACGTCCATGACCTTGACCCGGACGATGTCGCCCGGCTTCACCACGTCGCGCGGGTCCTTGACGAAGGTCTTCGACAGCGCCGAGACGTGCGCCAGCCCGTCCTGGTGGACGCCGATGTCGATGAAGGCACCGAAGGCGGCCACATTGGTGACCACGCCCTCCAGGATCATGCCGGGGGCCAGGTCGCCGATCTTCTCGACGCCCTCCTTGAAGGTCGCCGTCTTGAACGCGGGCCGCGGGTCCCGGCCCGGCTTCTCCAGCTCGCGCAGGATGTCCGTGACCGTCGGCAGGCCGAAGGCCTCGGTGACGAACTGCTCCGGCCGCAGCGAGCGCAGCACACCGCTGTTGCCGATCAGGGCCGCCACCTCGCTGCCCGCCGTCTTGCCCATGGTGCGGACCACCGGGTAGGCCTCGGGGTGCACGCTGGAGGAGTCCAGCGGGTCGTCCCCGTCGCGGATCCGCAGGAAGCCCGCGCACTGCTCGTACGCCTTCGGGCCCAGCCGGGCCACGTCCTTGAGACCCTTGCGGTTGCGGAAGGGGCCGTTGGCGTCGCGGTGCGCCACGATGTTCTCGGCGAGTCCGCCACTGATGCCCGACACCCGCGAAAGCAGCGGCGCGGAGGCGGTGTTGACGTCGACGCCGACGCCGTTCACGCAGTCCTCGACCACGGCGTCGAGGGAACGCGAGAGCTTCACCTCGGACAGGTCGTGCTGGTACTGGCCGACACCGATCGACTTCGGGTCGATCTTCACCAGTTCGGCGAGCGGGTCCTGAAGGCGCCGGGCGATGGAGACCGCGCCGCGCAACGACACGTCCATGTCGGGGAGTTCCTGCGAGGCGAAGGCGGAGGCCGAGTACACGGAGGCGCCGGCCTCCGAGACCATCACCTTGGTGAGCTTCAGCTCGGGGTGGCGGGCGATGAGGTCCGCGGCGAGCTTGTCGGTCTCCCGGGAGGCGGTGCCGTTGCCGATGGCGACGAGGTCGACCGCGTGCTCCTTGGCGAGGCGGGCCAGCTTGGCGAGGGCGTCGTCCCACTTGTTGGCGGGCACGTGCGGGTAGATCACCTCGGTGGCGACCACCTTGCCGGTGGCGTCCACGACGGCCACCTTCACCCCGGTGCGGAAGCCCGGGTCCAGGCCGAGCGTGGCGCGGGTGCCGGCGGGGGCGGCGAGCAGCAGGTCGCGCAGGTTGGACGCGAAGACCCGTACCGCCTCGTCCTCGGCGGCGGCGCGCAGCCTGGAGCGCAGGTCGATCCCGAGGTGCACCTGGATCTTGGTGCGCCAGGCCCAGCGGACGGTGTCGGCGAGCCACTTGTCGCCGGGGCGGCCGCGGTCGTTGATCCCGAAGCGCCGCGCGACCATGCCCTCGTACGTGGAGGGCCCGGGCGTTTCGCCGGGCTCCTCCGGCTCCAGGGTGAGGTCGAGCACGTCCTCCTTCTCCCCGCGGAGCAGGGCGAGCACGCGGTGCGAGGGGAGGGCGGTGAAGGGCTCGGTGAAGTCGAAGTAGTCGGCGAACTTGGCGCCCGCCTCCTCCTTGCCCTCGCGGACCTTCGCGGCGAGCCGGCCGCGGCCCCACATGCGCTCGCGCAGTTCGCCGATGAGGTCGGCGTCCTCGCCGAACTTCTCGGTGAGGATGGCGCGGGCGCCCTCCAGGGCGGCGGCCGGGTCGGCCACGCCCTTGTCCGCGTCCACGAACGCGGCTGCCGCCACGGCCGGTTCCGCCGACGGGTCGGCCAGCAGCCCCTCGGCGAGCGGCGCGAGGCCGGCCTCGCGGGCGATCTGCGCCTTGGTGCGGCGCTTGGTCTTGAAGGGGAGGTAGATGTCCTCCAGCCGGGCCTTGGTGTCGGCCGCGTTGATCCGGGCCTCCAGCTCGGCGTCGAGCTTGCCCTGCTCCCGTACGGAGTCGAGGATCGCCGCGCGCCGGTCCTCCAGCTCGCGCAGGTAGCGCAGCCGTTCCTCCAGGGTGCGCAGCTGGGCGTCGTCGAGCATCTCGGTCGCTTCCTTGCGGTAGCGCGCGATGAACGGCACGGTCGAGCCGCCGTCGAGCAGCTCGACGGCGGACTTGACCTGCCGCTCCCGTACGCCGAGCTCCTCGGCGATCCTGCCTTCGATGGACATCGTCACTGTGCGGTCCCGCCTGCCTTCGTACGTGTGCGTTCTGCTGGTCCGTGCCGCGTGCTTGCGTGCTGCGTCGGAAGGCTGCCA
Source organism: Streptomyces sp. NPDC058401 (assembly GCF_042722885.1). Taxonomy (NCBI): domain Bacteria; kingdom Bacillati; phylum Actinomycetota; class Actinomycetes; order Kitasatosporales; family Streptomycetaceae; genus Streptomyces; species Streptomyces sp. NPDC058401. The sequence continues at coordinate 24,774 of NZ_JBHXKA010000099.1, read as the reverse complement.
ATTGTGGCAGGTGGCGGCGGCGGACGTCGGGAACCGGGCCCGGCCGGGGTCTCAGGCCTTGCCCATGAGGTCCCCGGGGAAGGCCCCGGCGACGAAGGCCTGCACGGTGAGACCGCCGCCGATCTCCGCGAGCCGGGCCACTCCGGCCGCGCCGAGGTGCTCGTACGGGGCCTCGTCCAGGCGGTCGGTCTCCGTCTCCAGTGCTTCGCGCAGCGCCGCGCCCTCGGGCGTGAGCTCGCCGTCGGCGTCGAGCAGTCCGCGCTCGCGGAGCCGGTCCGCGGCCGCGTCCAGGTCGGACTGGTCCCAGCCGCGGATGTACTTGAGGTACTTCGGGGTCATGCCGTGGCCGCTGGCGGTGTGGCTGACCAGGGCCTCGACCGGGTCCAGGCCGACGGTGAGCAGGGCGGCCAGGTGCCCGTCGCCGCGGTGCTCGCGCAGCAGGGTGGTGGCGTGCCACAGCCTGAGGTGCGGTTCCTCGGGGACGGGGAGGTCCGCGTGGGCCGAGTAGAGGGTACGGGCGTGCCGGGTACAGGCCTCGGCCGCGCGCATCGCCAGCCCGGCGGCCTCGGTGATCTCGGGGGAGGCGACCGTCTCCTCACCGAGGAGCCGGCGCAGGGTGGCGTCCACGGCCCGCAGCCGGGCGGCGAGGACCTGCGTGGGGGTGGCGGTGTCCCAGACGGCGGGCAGGTGCCGGGCGACGAGGTCGTGGCGGTAGTTGTAGAAGGTGGACGTCACCGTGCCCGCGCCGACCGCGCCCATGGCGGCGGAACGGGAGGCGAGGTTGACGGCGTTTCGGTCGGTGATCCCGAGGGCGGCGAACTCCTTGCCGAGGTCGGGCGAGAAGTAGACGGTCGAGTGGAGGGGGTTGATCGCCCCGTGCCAACAGCTGCGGGCGGCGTGCGCAGGAAGGGTCATGCGCGCAGGCTAACGACTGCTTGGTATGGAGAGAAGGGCGGTGGTCCACGGTCCGCTTCCGGTCCGTTTCCGATCCGCCTCCGGTCCGCTTCCGGCCGGAAACGCGGCTGCCCCCTCTTCACGCCGGTCGGTCCGGGGAAGAGGGGGCGGGGCCGCGGTGTGCCGCTACTTCAGCTCGGCTCCGGTGGCGACGACCACCCCGTAGAGCTCGGTGACCGTGGCGAGGGCCGCCTGGTGGATCTGCTGCGCCGTCAGGGCGCCCGCCGGGCTCTCCAGCGCCCGCGTCGCCGAGGCGTCGGCGACGACGGTCGGGGCGTAGCCGTGCAGGAAGGCGCCCTCGGTGGTGAACAGGGTGCACATGTTGGTCATGAACCCGGCGATGATCAGGTTCTTGCGGCCGGTGGCTTCGATGATCTCGTGGAGATCGGTCCCGTGGAAGCCGTTCGGGACGGACTTGGTGACGACGGCCTCGCCGGCCCGCGGGGCAACGGAGGCGTGGAGGGTTCCCGGCTCGGTGTCGACGCCGTAGCCGCCGTCACGGATGTGGACGACGGGGGTGCCGGCCTCGCGGGCCCGGGCGAGGAGCCGGGAGGCGGATTCCAGCGCGGGTTCCCAGCCGTCGAGCTCCATGACGCCGCCGGTGTAGGTGTTCTGGTAGTCGACCAGGACCAGGACCGCGTTCTCGAAGGTCGCGGGGGTCTCGTCGAAGCCGTTGAGCTGACGCAGGGTGGTCGTAGCCATAAGGGTGCCGTTCTCACGAGGGTGCGGTGGGGTTGCGGCCGGCGCGGGGCCGCATCGGCAACGCTAGGACGCCGTCCGCGCGCGGGCAATGACGGCCGGACCGCAGATCCGGACATCGATCCGTGCAGGCCGGGGGCGGTGCGCGGGGCGCCGGTGCGGGCCGGACCGGGTGCGTTCCACACGGGCGTTTTTCAGACGCGTGGCGATCGTGTGACAGGAGGGGCCATGGACATGACGTGGGGTCCCGGGCGTGAATACGGTCGAACGGAAGCCACTCCCCTACCCATTTGGAGTTCAAGGTGCACCGCAAAGTCATCGCTCCGAGCGTGCTCGCCGCCTCCCTTCTGCTGGTGATCCCGGCGTCGGCGGCGAGTTCCGTTCCGGGCGCACCGGGTATCGGCGATCCCTACTACCCGGCCAGCGGCAACGGCGGGTACGAGGTCTCCCACTACGACCTGCGCCTCCAGTACCAGCCGAAGACGGACCTGCTGGAGGGCACCGCCACCCTGCTCACCACCGCCAAGCAGGACCTGTCCCGCTTCAACCTCGACTTCGGTCTGGACGTCAGCGAGATCCGGGTCAACGGGGTCAAGGCGAAGTTCGCCAAGTCGGGCGTTTCGGAGCTGGAGATCACCCCGGCCTCCCCGCTCCAGCGCGGCAAGCAGTCGAGCGTGGTCGTCAAGTACGCGGGCAAGCCCTCGGAGTTCAAGGTCGACGGCTGGTCGGCCTGGCAGCGCACCCCGGACGGCGGCGTCGCCGCGCAGGAACCCGATTCGGCCGCCTGGTGGTTCCCGAGCAACGACCACCCGCTCGACAAGGCCACCTTCGACGTGTCGGTGAACGTGCCCGACGGCACCCAGGCCATCAGCAACGGCGTGCTGCAGTCGCAGAGTTCGCGCCTGGGCTGGACCCGGTACAACTGGCGCTCGAACAAGCCGCAGGCCACGTACCTCGCCACCCTGGCCATCGGCAAGTTCGACATCACCACCGACAAGACGGCGAGCGGGCTGCCGATCCTGAACGCCTACAGCCAGGACCTCGGCGACAACGCGGGGGCGGCGCGCGCCAGCATCGAGCGGACCGGCGAGGTCGCGGAGTGGCTGGAGGGGGTCTTCGGGCCGTACCCCTTCAACGCGCTCGGCGGGTACGTGCCGAACGTGCCCAGCGGGTTCGCGCTGGAGACGCAGACCCGGCCGTTCTACAGCCCCAAGCAGTTCGCGAACGGTGCGAACGTGTCCGTGGTCGTGCACGAGCTGGCCCACCAGTGGTACGGGGACAGCGTCTCCGTCGACGGCTGGAAGGACATCTGGGTCAACGAGGGCTTCGCCCGCTACAGCCAGTGGCTGTGGTCGGAGAAGGAGGGCGAGGGCACCGCGCAGGAGCTCGCCGACTGGGCGTACGCGCAGCGGCCGGCCGAGGACCCGTTCTGGCAGGTCAAGCCGGGTGACCCGGGCCCGGAGAACCAGTTCCACGGGGCCGTCTACGACCGCGGCGCGATCGCCATCCAGGCGCTGCGCAACAAGGTCGGCGACGAGAAGTTCTTCCAGATCCTGAAGGGCTGGCCGACCGAGCGCGCCTACGGCAACGCCAAGGTCGGCGACTTCGTCCGCTACGCGGAGAAGATCTCGAACCAGCCGCTCGCGCAGCTCTTCGAGACCTGGCTCTACACCCCGGGCAAGCCGGCCGCCACGGCGCTGAACACGCTGAGGAAGCTCCCGGCCGCGGCTCCGGGCACCGGCACCCTCCGGGCACCGGCCACCAAGCCGGCGGCCGAGCCGAAGTCCTGGAAGAAGATCGCCGCGACCAACACGGTCCACGCCGGCCACTGATCCACGGCTCTACGCGGCTCCGCGCGCCGTCGCCCCCCGGGAGGCGGCGGCGCGTTGCCGTGCCCGGGCGGCGCGGGCGATCGGAAGGTAGCGCAGGCGCTCCGGCAGGAGCGGTACGAGCAGGCGCAGGGCCGTGCTGAACCGGCGCAGGCGGCGTTCCTGGGCCGGGGTCCACTCCAGACCGAGGGCGGCGCGGGCCTCGGGCGGCATGTAGCCGGCGGTGACGAAGGCCCGGAAGTGCAGGAAGGCGGCCCGCAGGACGGGCCAGGTCAGCCGCAGCAGGATCCGGACCGGCAGCGGGCCGCCGGCGGGGCGGGGCAGGGGCGTGTCGGTGGCGAGGAGTTCGCGGGCGACCTTGGTGGGCTCGATCTCCTCGGCCAGCATGCGGTGGTAGTACGGCCAGTACTCCTCGATGCTCTGCGGCATGTCCCGGTCGTGCAGACCGAGGATGCGGCCGACCTGGAGCCACTCGCGGTAGAGCTGGCGCTCCTGCGCCGGGGTGAAGGGGCGCAGCAGGTAGCGCCCGGCGTAGAGGTAGACCGGGAAGCCGGTGGCGTGCACCCAGGCGTAGCAGGCCGGGTCGAGGGAGTGGTAGCGGCGCCCCCGGGTGTCGGTGCCCTGGATCTCCTTGTGCAGGCGGCGCACCCGGCGCCCTTCGGCGGCGGCGTCGGCCCCGCCGTACACCCACAGCTGGACGGAGCGCAGGGAGCGCTCGCCGCGGCCCCAGGGGTCGGTGCGGAAGACGGAGTGCTCGTCGACCCCGGCGCCGATGGCGGGGTGGGCGACCTGCAGGGTGAAGGCGGCGGGCAGCATGAGCAGCGCGCGGACGTCTCCGGCGATGGTCCAGAGCACTCCCCCGGGCGGCGGGGGCTCCGGGTCGCTTCGCTTCGTGCCCATCCGTGTCCCCCAGGGTGTCGAGCTGACCTGCCGTTCTCCCAGTATGCAGGGGGTCCGGCGGCTTCCGCCGGGCCCTGTGGACGGTGCAGCCCGCGGCCATGGACCCGGCCCCGTCGGCCGTGCCGGAGTCCCCGGCCCCGCGGCTGCGGGCCGGTGCGCGGGCTGCGGGAACACCGAAGAAGTAGCACTGCGTCCAGAAACCCGTGTCACAGGTGTTACCGCGAAGTAACCCTGGCTGCTTGGATGGCGGAGCCGATCTTCCCCCACAGGAACGAGGGAACCTCCATGCCCCAGATCCAGCCCCGCAGGGCCCGCGCGACCGCCGCGGCCGTCGCCGCGATCGCCGTCGGATCGCTCGTCGCGACCACGGCTCCGGCCGCCACCGCGGCCGAGGGCGCGGCCGCGCCGCGGCTCAGCGTCCTGTCGTACAACACGTTCCTGATGAGCAAGAGCCTGTACCCCAATTGGGGCCAGGACCACCGGGCGGCCGAGATCCCCAAGGCCTCCTGGTACCAGGGGCACGACGTGGTCGTCCTCCAGGAGGCCTTCGACAACGGCGCCTCCGACGCGCTGAAGGCCAACTCGGCCGCGCAGTACCCGTACCAGACCCCCGTCGTGGGCCGCAGCAAGAGCGGCTGGGACGCCACGGGCGGCGCCTATTCCTCCACCACCCCGGAGGACGGCGGCGTCACGATCCTCAGCAAGTGGCCGATCGTGCGCAAGGAGCAGGTGGTCTACAAGGACGCCTGCGGCGCCGACTGGTGGTCCAACAAGGGCTTCGCCTACGCCGTGCTGAACGTGAACGGCACCAAGGTCCACGTGGTCGGCACGCACGCCCAGTCCACCGACCCGGGCTGCGGCGCGGGCGAGGCGGCGGAGATGCGCGCCCGCCAGTTCCGGAACATCGACGCGTTCCTGGACGGCAAGAACATCCCGGCGGGCGAACAGGTCATCGTGGCGGGCGACATGAACGTGGACTCGCGCACCCCGGAGCTCGCCGCCATGCTGGCCAACGCCGACCTGGCGGCCTCCGACACCCGCACGGGCCACACGTACTCCTTCGACACCGCGCTGAACTCCATCGCGAACTACCGCTACCCGACCGACCCGCGCGAGGACCTGGACTACGTGCTCTACCGCAAGGGCAACGCCCGCCCGGCGAACTGGGAGAACAACGTCGTGAAGGAGCAGTCGGCGCCCTGGACGGTCTCCAGCTGGGGCACCTCCTACACCTACACCAACCTCTCGGACCACTACCCGCTGATCGGCCGCTGACCCGCCGCCCATCCGCCACACCGAAAGGGGGTGCCCGCCGCGATCCGGCGGGCACCCCCTTTCAGGCCGTCAGGCCGTCAGGCCTCAGCCATTCGCCTTCGCCCGCTCCCACTCGCTGGCGTAGTCGTTGAAGATCGCCCGCAGGTGGTGGCCGATCTTCAGGTAGTCCAGGTCGTCGAGGTTGGCCAGCGAGACGCGCACCGACCACTGGGGGCCGTCGAAGCCGCCGCCGTTGAGGAGGACCACCGAGGTCTGCTCGGCGAGCCGGAACAGCGGGTCGACGGGCTCGTAGTTCTTCTCCAGGAAGTCCGCGAAGTCCTTGCCGTGGACCCGTTCCGCCTCGGCCAGCAGGTCGAGCTCGATGTAGTACCCGGCCCGCTTGTCGTCCTCGGAGATCTTCATCTGGGCGCCCTCCAGGAGGAGGTCGAGCCTGCGGTGGACGATCTGCCGGATGCGCTCCTTGTACGCCTGGCCCTCGTCCAGCATGTCGAAGAGCGAGAAGAGGGTCATCATCACCTGCTGCGGCAGCGAGAGGCCGGCCGTGTGGTTGAGGGCCACCGACCGGGAGTCCGCGACCAGCCGGTCGATGAAGCGGATCTTCTCCGGTTCCAGGGTGAGGGTGCCGTACCGCTTGGCGAGGCGGTCCTTCTGGTCCTGGGGGAAGGCCGCGATCATCGCGTCGATGACGTTGTCGTCGTGCAGCCCGATGACGCCGAGCCGCCAGCCGGTGCAGCCGTAGTGCTTGGAGTACGAGTACACGAGCAGGGTGTTGCGCGGCAGGTCGGCGGCGATCGAGCGGAAGCCGGGCACGAAGGTGCCGTACACGTCGTCCGTGACGATCAGCAGGTTCGGGTTGCTGGTGGCGACGATGTCCTTGATCTGGTTCGCCACCCGGTCGCTCAGCGCGAGCGAGGGCGGGTTGGACGGGTTGACCAGGCAGACGAGCTTCACGGAGGGGTCGGCCAGCTTGGCGACCTCCTCCTCCGGGTAGCGCCACTGGCGCACGCCGGTCTCGGCGAAGAGGCTCGCGGCGACGTTGACCACCTCGAACTCGAAGGTGTCGAGCTCGGGGATCTCGATGTACGGGGTGAACACCGGGGTCATCAGGGCGATCTTGTCGCCCTTCTTCAGGACCCCGTTCTTCATCAGGGAGTCGAAGATGTAGCACATGGCGGCGGTGCCGCCCTCGGTCGCGAACAGCGACAGGTTGTTGCCCTCCGGCGGCTTCTTGTCGAACATCTCGTCGGCGACGTAGCCGCGGACGATGTGCTCCGCGTGGGTCAGCATCCGGTCCGGGACCGGGTAGTTGTCGCCCGTGATGGCGTCGGTCAGCTCGTGCACGAAGGCGTCCTTGTCGAACGCCCACCGCGACAGCGCGAGCTGGACGCAGGCGGACAGCATCTCCACGCCCGGCAGGTCCGGGTGGCGCCGAACCCAGGACTCGAACCGCTCGCCGATGCCCTTCTTCTCGGGCATCCCGCCGAGGTTGTCGGCGGTCCACACCCGGCGGGACTCCTCCAGGGCGAAGTAGCCCAGGGCGTAGAAGGCCTCGCGCGGACCGGTGGCGATCCAGTTCGGGTTGCCGCGGCCCGCGTTGAGCATGGCGCGCGCGGTGGTGTCCTTCTGGCCCGGCTTGTCGGCCTGGGCGGCCGTGGCGAGCTGAATGAACTTGTCCTTCAGCTCGAAGGGGCTGAGCTGCGCGAAGGACTGGATCTCCTCGCGGCTGAAGGTGGTCTCCGGCACGGTGGCTTCCTTTACTTCGAGGTCGACAAGGCTTCGTTCAGTGGTTGAGGAGGACGATCACGGCGCCCCAGATGGTCAGCAGCACGTTGCTGACCGCGTAGGGGATCGTGTAACCGAGCGTCGGCACCTGGGATTTGGACTCCTCGTTGACGGCGCCGATCGCCGCCGTGGTGGTCTGGCCGCCCGCGAGGACGCCCATGAGGATCGGGAAGCGGATCTTCTGGATGTGATGGCCCACGAGGAAGCCCACCAGCAGTGGGATCAGCGTGATGACCGCGCCCCAGAGCAGCAGACCCCAGCCGGCGGAGGCCAGTCCGGTGGTGAAGCTGGGCCCGGCGTTGAGGCCGACGACCGCGACGAAGAGGCACAGGCCGAGGGTGTCCATGAACCACTGGGCCCCGGGCGGAACGTTGCCGTACGTCGGGTACCTGCCGCGGATCCAGCCGAAGACCAGTCCCATGATCAGCGCACCGCCCGAGGTGGACAGCGAGATCGGGACCCCGCCGGCGGTGAGGGCCGGGATGCCGAGGCAGCCGCCGAGGAAGATGCCGAGGCCGACCCAGATCATGTCGGTCGCGAAACTGGTCGGGACCGGCTTGCCGATGGCCCGCCCGGCCGGGTCCACCAGGCGCTTGGGACCGGAGAGGATCAGGGTGTCGCCGCGCTCCAGCTGGGTGGAGAGCCGGTAGGGGAACTCCGAACCGGACCGGAAGACCTTCTCGATGTAGACGCCGACCATGAAGGGCTCGGCCCGCAGCTCCGCGATGGTCTTGCCCAGCTGCGCCTTCTCGGAGGCGACGACGTGCAGGGTCTCCGTCTGGTAGCCGAGGAGTTCGACGTCGTCGGTCTCGGGGCCGATGTGGGTGCGGGCGTCGAATTCGACGAGGGATCCGCGCAGGGCGCTGACGGCGACGACGTCGCCCTCCATCAGAACGGTCTGCTGGGTGTGATCGATGATCGCACCGTCCCTGCGGATCCGGGTGAGGTAGATCCGCTGGCCCAGCGCCTTCTGCTGCTGCTCGAAGTCGTCGATGGTCCGGCCCACGAGGTCCGGCCGCTGGATGGTGTACGCCCGCAGGACGACCTCGTAGTAGCCCTCGTGCAGGTCGGGGTTGTCGCTGGGTGCGTCGAGCTCCTTGGCGAGCTGGGCGCTCTCGGCGGCCAGGTTCCGGCGGTAGAGCCGGGGCAGCACGTTGGCCAGGAGCAGCGCGCAGAGGATGGTGCCGAGCGGATAGGTGACGGCGTAGCCGACCGCGACGAGGTTCTGCTGCTCGGTGATCTCGGACGGGCTCAGTCCGGGGAGGTTGCCGATCGCGTCCTGGGCGACGCCGATGACCGCGGACTGGGTGAGCGCGCCGCCGAGCAGGCCGGCGCTGAGCCCGGGACCGTAGCCGAGCATCACGGCGAAGCCCCAGGAGACCAGCAGGCCGGTGACGCAGACGATCACCGCGTTGAGGACCTGCGGCAGGCCGTCCTTCTTCAGACCCCGGAAGAACTGCGGGCCGACCTTGTAGCCGAGGGCGAAGAGGAACATCGTGAAGAAGAGGTTCTTCACGGTCCCGTCGATGGTGATCTTGAACTGGGCGCCGAAGATCAGGCCCATGATGAGGCAGCCGGTGACCGCACCCAGCCCGATGGCCTTCCATCTCAGTTTGCCGACGAGGAAGCCGAAGGCGACGGTGATGAAGACCAGGAGTTCGGGGTGCGGTTTGAAGATGTTCCGGACAAGAAAGTCGATCATGCTGGTAACCCGTCCTGGTGAGGGTCAGGCTCCGAGGATCCCGACGAGGATCGGCCCGGTGAGCGGGAGCAGGAAGTTCGACAGCGCGTAGGTGATCGTGTAGCCGAGCATCGGCACCGAGCTCTGTGCCACTTGCGTGACCGAGGTGATGGCCGGTGTGGAGCACTGCTGTCCGGCGATGGCGCCGATCAGCAGCGGCTTCTCGATCTTCAGGAGCTTGCGCCCGATGATCAGTGAGATCGTGGCCGGTACGAGGACCATGGCGATCCCGGCGAACGGCAGCAGGGCCCCGTACTCCTTGAGGAGCGGCCAGGCCTGCGGTCCCGAGGTCAGACCGGTGCAGGCGATGAAGACCGCGAGCCCCATGTCCTTGATGGTGGTGGCGGCCTGGGGCGGGAAGGCGCCGAAGGTCTGCCGGCGGGAGCGGAACCAGCCGAAGAGCAGACCCGAGATCAGGCAGCCGCCGCCGGTGCCGAGCGAGAGCGGGACCCCGCCGGCGCGGACGACGATCTGCCCGATGAGGGAGCCGATCGCGATGCCGAGACCGAGGTAGATGAAGTCGGTGGAGTCGTTCTTGGCCACCGTGCCGATCTTCGCCACGATCCGGTTCAGGCCCGAGCGGGCGCCCACGAGGGTGACGACGTCACCGCGCTCGACGACGGTGTCCGGATTGGCGGGCAGGTGCTGCTCGCCGCGGAGCACATCGGTCACGTACACGCCGCTGCGCGCGAACTCGGTGTGGCTGGAGCGGATTTCCTGCAGGGACTTGCCGGCGACCGACTTGTCGGTCATGGCGACCTGGCGGGTGGCCAGCGGGGTGTCCACCCCCGGGATGCCGGGGGTCTCCGGGCCGATGGCCCGGCCCGCCGCGATGGCCTCGGAGCGCCGGCCGACGACGAGGACGAGGTCGGAGAGGAGGAGTTCGAGGTCCGGGGCGGGGGTGAGGTCCTTGGAGCCGCGCCGGACGGCCTCCACGGTGACCCCGCCGTCGAAGGCCGCTTCCAGGTTCCCGACGGTGCGGCCGTCGGCGAGGGTGACCAGGTGGGTGCGCCCGACCAGGCCGGGCACCGCCTCCTGCTCGTCGCTCTCCAGGCCGCCGGCGCCGCCGCCGCGCATCTTCTCCCACAGCTCGCGCGAGGCGTCCGCCAGGTTGACCCGGAGCAGCATCGGCATGATCTGGCTGGTGTAGATGACGATGGTGACCAGGCCGAAGAGGTAGCAGACCGTGTACGCGGTGGCCACGTGGCCCTGGTACGTGGAGATCTGGTCCGCGGTGAGGTCGGGGAGCTTGCCGATCGCCTCGGTGGCGGTGCCGACCACGGCGGATTCGGTGGCCGCGCCGGCCAGGATGCCGGAGGCGGTGCCGACGTCGAGGTCGAAGGCCTTGGCCAGGAAATAGGCGAGGCCGAGCACGCTGACGAGCTCGATGAAGCAGAGCGCGAAGAAGCGCAGGCTCTTGCGGTTGAGGTTGGCGAAGAACTGCGGTCCCGCCATGTAGCCGAGGGCGAAGATGAAGAGCGCGAAGAAGATCGTCTTCACGTCGGCGTCGATCTCGATCTTGGCCCAGGCGCCGAGCAGCAGCGACACGATCAGCGTGCCGCAGATGCCGCCGAGGGTGATCGGGCCGACGCGCACCTTGCCGAGGAGGTAACCGGCCGCGAGGCAGAGGAACAGGGCGAGTTCGGGGTGATCTTGCAGCACACCCATGGGCGATCAGCCGCCCTTGCCGGGCGGCGTGGCGAATTCAGGGCATATGCACATTCCCTCACCCTTGCCCGGTGAGCGCGGATCCGCTCACCGGGCAGGGCCGTTCGTGTGACGGGCCTTGCTACGAACCTTCGAGAGGCTCCGCGGACTGCTCTGCAGACGGCCTTGCGGACGGCTCCGCGGACGGCTCCTCGTACGAGTCCGCGTACAGCCCCTCGATCAGTTCCGCGTACTTCTCCCGGACCACCCGGCGGCGCAGTTTCAGGGACGGGGTCAGCTCCCCCGACTCGGGACCCCATTCCCCGGTCAGCACCCGGTAGCGCTTGATCTGCTCGGTGCGGTTGAGCCGGGCGTTGGCGGCGGCGACGGCCCGGGCGATCTCCTCCCGTACGGCCGGGTGCGCGGCGAGCTCCGCGGGCGTGGCGGCCCCGATGCCGCGGGCCTGCGCCCAGGCCGGGCCGAGCTCGGGATCCAGGACGAGGAGGGCGACGAGGTAGGAGCGGCCGTCGCCGTGTACCAGGGCCTGCCCGATCAGGGGGTGTTCCTTGACGGTGTTCTCCACGAGGGCGGGCGAGACGTTCTTCCCGTTCGAGGTGATGATCAGTTCCTTCTTGCGGTCGGTCAGCCAGAGGAACCCCGCCTCGTCGAGCCGCCCGATGTCCCCCGTCGGGAACCAGCCCGCCTCGTCGGAGGCGCTCTCCACCGAGCCGTCGGGCAGGAGGTAGCCGCCGAAGACCGTCTCCCCGCGCGTGAAGATCTCCCCGTCCTCGGCGATCCTCAGCTCCAGGCCTTCGATCGGGCGGCCCACGGATCCCAGCCGGAAGCCGTCCGGGCTGTTGACCGTGCACACGCCGGAGGTTTCGGTCAGCCCCCACGCGTCCATGATGGTGATCCCCCAGCCCGCCCAGAAGCGGACCACGTCGATCGGCATCGGCGCGGTGGCGCTGGCCGTCCAGACCAGGCGGTCCAGCCCGGCCAGGGTCAGCAGCGGGTCCAGCACCCGTTCCCTGGCCGCGGCGTACGAGGCTTCGAGCGCGGCCGGGACCTCCTCGCCGCGCTCCCGGTGCCCGGCCCGCTCGCGCGCCAGGTCGTTGGCGGCTTCGATGGCGCGGCGCTGCTCCTCGGGCAGCCGCCCGAGCACCGCCCGTACGGAGGCGGCCAGCTTCTCCCACACCCGGGGCACCCCGAAGAACTGCACCGGGTGCAACTCGCGCACCGCGACCGATACGGCGGCCGGGTCGGCGCACAGCCGGACGTGGGCGGCCCGCAGGAGCGGGAGGTAGATGCCGAGGATCCGCTCGGCTATGTGCGCGAAGGGCAGGTAGCACAGGTGCTCGGCGTGCTCGGGCAGCTCGATGTGCCCGTCGAGGCGGACGGACTGGAGCACGATGTTGCGGTGGGTCAGGCGCACCCCCTTGGGGTCGCCGGTGGTGCCCGAGGTGTAGACGACGGTCAGCGGGTCCTCGGAGCGGGACTCCCGCCAGGCCTTCTCGAAGGCCTCGGAGCGGTGCAGGTGGACGCCGCCGGCGTACACGGAGGCGTAGGTCGAGTGGGGGCCCGCTTCGGGGGCCTCGGCCACGACGAGCCGTTCCAGCGGGGTCGCCGGGTCGGCCAGCAGCGGCTCCCACCGCACCAGCTCCCGGGCGCCTTCGACCACGGCGAGCCGGGCCCGGCTGTGGCGGGCTATGTGGGCGATCTGCTCGGGCGCGGAGGTCCCGTACACGGTGACGGGGACGGCGCCGAGGTGGACCAGCGCGAGGTCGGTGAGCCAGTGCTCGGGGCGGTTGCCCATCATCAGCAGGACGTGCTCGCCGCGTTCGACGCCCAGGGCGGCGTATCCGGCGGCGAGGACGGCCACCTTGCGGCGGACGTCCGACCAGCTGAGGGTGGTCCAGGCCGTGCCGTCGGGGCCTTCCCGCCACGAGAGGGCGGGGAGGGCGCCGTGCTCGGCGGCGTTGCGCGCCAGCAGGGCGGGCAGGGTGAGCTCGTCGGGAGGTGCGGGCAGTCGCAGTTTCGTGGGCATGGGCAGCTCCTGGCCGTTTCACATCGTTGGTGCGACAGCAATACTGTTGAACACGAACGGTGGCGATGTAGCTGTGCCGTCTCAGGACGTACTGATCAGAGAGCAAGGCGGAGGGCCCATGACCACCCAGGCACCGGAGCCGGCGTCGCTGACCGTCGACGAACTGGCGGCCAGGGCGGGTGTGACCGTCCGCACCGTACGGTTCTACAGCACCCGCGGGCTTTTGCCCCCTCCCGTGATCGGACCCCGTCGGGTGGGCCGTTACGGCCCGGAGCACCTGTCCCGCCTCGCGCTCATCGAGGAGCTGCAGCACCAGGGCATGACCCTCTCCGCCATCGAGCGCTACCTCGACGCCCTGCCCGACGACCTGAGCGCACACGATCTGGCCATCCACCGCGCGCTGGTGGCGACCTGGGCCCCGGACGCGGCGCTGGACTCCTCGCGCGCGGAGCTGGAGAAGCGGGCGGGGCGGACGCTGTCGGAGACCGACATCCGGCGGCTGACGGCCATGAACGTGCTGGCGCCGACCGCGGAGGGCTTCCGGGTGGACGTGGGGCTGCTGCGGCTCGGGGTCGCGCTGCTCGACGTACCGATCGCCCACGAGACGATCCTGGCCGCGCGCGAGGTGCTGCTCGGGCACGCGCGGACGGCGGCGCACCAGCTGACCGCACTGTTCCGGGACGAGGTGTGGGGACCGTTCACGGAGGGCGAGAGCGATCCGGAGCGGGTGGAGTCGATGAAGGCGCTCTCGGCGCACATGCAGCCGATGGTGGTGCAGGCCCTGGTGACCGCCTTCCAGCGCTCGCTGAAGGAGGAATTGCGGGCTGCTTTCGTCTCCGAACCGGTAGGTTCCGGCCATGGCGATGATCTACAAGACCACCATGAAGCCCGGTAAGACGGAGCTGCTCGCTGCCTGGCTTCCGACGCGGCCGTGGTACGTGTCCACGGGACACGCCCCCGAGATCGACCGCTCGGGCGGCTTCCGGCTCGACGACCCGGAGGGTGAGGTCGGCATCGAGTTCATGGTGCTCACCGACCGCGCGGGCGGCCGGGAAACCGCCTACCTCGTGCCGCTGACCTACCGCGGCGCCCCGCTGGAGGGTGCCGAGGCGGGCCTCGTGGGCATCTCCGAGCACGGGGTGCTCGGCACCCGGTGGATCTACGACGGCTCCCACGACCCGGTGCTCGTCGGCCAGTTGCTCGCACTGCTCCAGGGCCGCGCCGTGGCGCAGGACCAGTGCGACAGCGGGGTGGCCGACCCCTCGGTCACCGCCTGGTGCGAGGGCCCGGTGCTCCCGGCGGCCCTCCTGGGGCGGCCGGAAGTCGCCGATACCGTGCGGGGCACGGAACTGCGCCTGCCGGGCACCCCGGAATCCGGCACGGCACCCGGTACGACGCCCGGCCTTACGCCGAGCGCAACGCTCCGCCTGACGCGCGTCCTGCGGCCCGGGACCGGCGAGCGGGCCGACACCCCCGGGACCGTCGGCCGGCTCACCGCCGGCTGGACCACGCTGGACGGGGCGGCGTACCGGGGCCCCTTCGCAGAGCTGCACGCCGCCGGTCACGCCGCCTCCTGATCCTGCCCCTCGGCGCCGTCAGTCCGCGTACGTCTCCCCCCGCCCGGCCTTCTCCACCAGGGAGGCCGGCGGGGTGAAGCGCTCGCCGTACTTCTCGGCCAGCTCGCGGGCCCGGGCCACGAACCCGGCCGGGCCGCCCTCGTAGCCGTTGATGTACTGGATCACGCCGCCGGTCCAGGCCGGGAAGCCGATCCCCATGATGGAGCCGATGTTGGCGTCGGCGTACGAGGTCAGGACCCCCTCGTCGAAGCAGCGGACGGTGTCCAGCGCCTCGGAGAACAGCATCCGCTCCTTCATGTCCTCGAACGGGATCTGATACCCGTCCTTGGTGAAGTGCTCCCGCAGCCCCGGCCAGATCCCGGCGCGCTTGCCGCTCTCGTCGTACGCGTAGAAGCCGCCGCCCCCGCTGCGCCCGGGGCGCCCGAACTCGTCGACCATCCGGTCGATGACGGTGTCGGCCGGGTGCTCCGGCCAGTCCCGGCCCTCGGCCTCGAAGGCCTTGCGGGTCTCGTTGCGGATCTTGCGGGGCAGCGTGAGGGTCAGCTCGTCCATCAGGGAGAGCACCTTGGCCGGGTACCCGGCCTGGGCCGCGGCCTGCTCGACGGAGGCGGGCTCGATGCCCTCGCCGACCATGGCGACGCCCTCGTTGATGAACTGGCCGATCACCCGCGAGGTGAAGAACCCGCGCGAGTCGTTGACCACGATCGGGGTCTTGTTGATCTGCCGTACGAGGTCGAAGGCTCGGGCGATGGCCTCGTCGCCGGTGCGCTCGCCCTTGATGATCTCGACCAGCGGCATCTTGTCCACGGGCGAGAAGAAGTGCAGGCCGATGAAGTCCGCGGGCCGCGAAACCCCTTCCGCCAGGCCCGTGATGGGCAGCGTGGAGGTGTTGGAGCAGAGCAGCGCGTCGGGGGTCAGGTACTCCTGGATCTCCTGGAACACCTTGTGCTTGAGGCCGGTGTCCTCGAAGACGGCCTCGATGACGGCGTCGCAGCCCGCCACGTCGGCGGGGTCTGCCGTCGGGGTGATCCGGGCGAGCAGCTCGGCGCGCTTGGCCTCGGTGGTGCGGCCCCGGGACAGGGCCTTGTCGAGCAGCTTCTCGGAGTAGGCCTTGCCCTTGGCGGCGGCCTCGGGGGTGACGTCCTTCAGCACCACCTCGATGCCCGCGCGGGCGCAGGAGTAGGCGATGCCGGCGCCCATCATCCCGGCGCCGAGCACGGCCACCTTGGCGACCTCGCGCGGGGCCACGCCCTGCGGGCGGCTGCGGCCGGCGTTGACGGCCTGGAGGTCGAAGAAGAACGCCTGGATCATGTTCTTGGCGGTCTGTCCGGTGACCAGCTCGGTGAAGTAGCGGGCCTCGATGGTCAGCGCGGTGTCGAAGTCCACCTGGGCGCCTTCGACGGCGCAGGCCAGGATGTTGCGCGGGGCCGGGTACGGGGCTCCGTTCAGCTGCTTCTTCAAGTTGGCGGGGAACGCCGGGAGGTTGGCGGCGAACCGCGGGTTGGACGGGGTACCGCCCGGGATCCGGTAGCCCGGGACGTCCCAGGGCTGCTGAGACTCGGGGTTCGCGTCGATGAAGGCGTGCGCCTTGGCGAGCATCTCCTCGGGCGTGGCGGCCAGTTCGTGCACCAGGCCGTTGGCCAGGGCGCGCTGGGGGTTGTACTGGGTCCCCTGCAGCAGCACCTTGAGGAGCGCGTCGGCGATGCCCATCAGGCGGACGGTCCGGGTGACACCGCCGCCGGCCGGGAGCAGGCCGAGGGTGACCTCGGGCAGGCCGATCTTGGAGCCGGGGGCGTCGAGGGCCACCCGGTGGTGGGAGGCCAGGCAGATCTCGTAACCGCCGCCGAGGGCCGTGCCGTTGATGGCGGCGACGACGGGCTTGCCGAGGGTCTCGATGCGGCGCAGCGAGGCCTTGATGGCGGTGCCGGTGTCGAAGGCCAGCTGCGCGTGCTCGGGGCGCAGCCGGATCATGTCCTTGAGGTCGCCGCCCGCGAAGAAGGTCTTCTTGGCGGAGGTGAAGATGATCCCGCGGATGGACTCCTTCTCGGCCTCGGCGCGGTCCGCGATGGCGGCGATGGAGTCCTTGAAGGCCTGGTTCATCGTGTTGGCGGACTGGTTCGGGTCGTCGAGGACCAGGGTGACGACGCCGGTCTCGTCCTGTTCCCAGCGGATCGTGGTGGACTCGCTCATGTTCGCAACTTCCGTGTCAGGGGTGGGATCAGGGATCGGGGATCAGGACGAGTCAGAGGCGTTCGACGATGGTGGCGACGCCCATGCCGCCGCCGACGCAGAGGGTGACGAGGCCGTAGCGCTTGTCCTGGCGCTCCAGTTCGTCGACGACGGTGCCGAGGATCATCGCGCCGGTGGCACCGAGCGGGTGGCCGAGCGCGATGGCGCCGCCGTTGACGTTGACCTTGTCCAGGGAGACGCCCATGTCCTTGACGAAGCGGAGCACGACGCCGGCGAAGGCCTCGTTGATCTCGATGAGGTCGATGTCGTCGATGGTCAGGCCGGCCTTGGCGAGGGCCTTGCGGGTGGCCGGGGCGGGGCCGGTGAGCATGATGGTGGGCTCGGAGCCGGAGACGGCCGCCGAGACGATCCGGGCCCGGGGCGTCAGCCCGTTGCGCTCACCCGCCTCGCGGGAGCCGATCGCGACGAGGGAGGCGCCGTCGACGATGCCGGAGGAGTTGCCGGCGTGGTGGACGTGGTCGATCTTCTCTACCCAGTGGTACTTCTGCAGGGCGACGGCGTCGAAGCCGCCGAGGTCGCCGATGTCCGCGAAGGAGGGCTTCAGCCGGGCGAGGGTGTCGGCGGTGGTGCCGGGGCGGACGAACTCGTCGTGGTCCAGGACCACCAGGCCGTTGCGGTCGGTGACCGGGACGATCGACTTGGCGAAGCGGCCGTCCTTGATGGCGGCGGCGGCCCGCTCCTGGGACAGGGCGGCGTACTCGTCCACGTCGCGCCGGGAGAAGCCCTCGATCGTGGCGATCAGGTCGGCGCCGATGCCCTGCGGCACGAAGTCGGTGTTCCAGCCGGTCATCGGGTCGTTGAACCAGGCTCCGCCGTCCGAGGCCATCGGGACGCGGGACATCGACTCCACGCCACCCGCGAGGACCAGGTCCTCCCAGCCGGAACGGACCTTCGCGGCGGCCATGTTCACGGCTTCGAGGCCCGAGGCGCAGAAGCGGTTCTCCTGGACGCCCGCCACGGTGTCCGGCAGCCCGGCGGCGATCGCCGCGATCCGGGCGATGTCGGAACCCTGGTCGCCGACCGGGCTCACGACGCCGAGCACGATGTCGTCGATGGTGCCCGGGTCCAGGCCGGGGTTGCGCTCGCGCAGGGCGTGGATGAGGCCGACGACCAGGTCGATCGGCTTGGTGCCGTGCAGGGAGCCGCTGGCCTTTCCTCGGCCGCGCGGCGTGCGGATCGCGTCGTATACGTACGCTTCGGTGCTCACTGGTCAAGCCTTTCGGGGGTGCGGAGGCAGGGGGAAGGTCGGGGGCGGCGGCCGGGAGGTCGGGCCGGCCGGGAGGTCAGGCCAGGCCGGGAGGTCAGGCCAGGCCGGGAGGTCAGGCCAGGCCGGGCCGGCAGCGGGGTCAGGCCAGCAGGGAGCGGCCGATGATCTCCTTCATGATCTCGGTCGTACCGCCGTAGATGGTCTGGATGCGGCCGTCGGTGAAGGCCCGCGCGACCCGGTACTCGGTCATGTACCCGTACCCGCCGTGCAGTTGCAGGCAGCGGTCGGCGACCCGCTTCTGGAGTTCGGTGGCCCACCACTTCGCCATCGAGGCGTGGACGTGGTCCAGTTCCCCGTTGGAGTGGTCGGTGATGCAGCGGTCGAGGAAGGTACGGGTGACCGCGCACTCGGTGGCCATCTCCGCGATCTCGAAGCGGACGTGCTGGAGCTTGGAGAGCGGCCGCCCGAAGGCCTCGCGCTCCTTCACGTACTGCGTGGTGATCTCCAGCAGGTACTCGGCGGCGGCGATGCCCGCCATCGCGATGCCCATCCGCTCCTGCGCGAGGTTGGTCATCAGGTGGACGAAGGCACCGTTCAGTTCGCCGAGCAGGTTCTCCTTGGGGACGCGCACGTCGTTGAAGAACAGCTCGGCGGTGTCCTGGGCCTTCTGGCCGATCTTGTCGAGGTTGCGGCCGCGCTCGAAGCCCTCCGTGCCGCGCTCCACGACCAGCAGCGACATCCCGTGCGCCCCGCCCTCGGGGGTGGTCTTCGCGACCACCACGACCAGGTCGGCGAGGATCCCGTTGGAGATGAAGGTCTTGGAGCCGTTCAGCACCCAGTGGTCGCCCGCGTCCTCGGCGGTGGTCCGGATGCCCTGGAGGTCGGAGCCCGCGCCCGGCTCGGTCATCGCGATCGCGGTGATGATCTCGCCGGAGCAGAAGCCGGGCAGCCAGCGGCGCTTCTGCTCCTCGGTGGCCAGCGAGGTCAGGTACGGCCCGATGATGTCGTTGTGCAGGCCGATGGCGAGCCCGGCGGCGCCCGCCCGGGTGAACTCCTCGGCGATCACCGCCGCGTACCGGAAGTCGGTGTTCCCGCCGCCCCCGTACTCCTCCGGGACGGCCAGGCCCAGCAGCCCCTGCCGGCCGGCGGCCCGCCAGGCCTCGCGGCTGACGATCCCGTCCTTCTCCCACTGCTCGTAGTGCGGCAGCACCTCCTTGCTCAGGAAGGTGCGGACGGTCTCGCGGAACGCCTCGTGATCGGCGTCGAAGATCCGGCGTTTCATGAAAGGGGCCTCCTGGAGCCGGTTCGTGACGGTTTCTCGGGCATCGGCTTCTCGGGCATCGGCTTCTCGGGCATCGGCGGAGGTTCCGTCGGCGGGAGGTCCATCAGGCGTCGGGCTCCTTCCCCAGCAGCCCCGGTACGCCCCAGTCGGCCGCCACGGACTCCGTGTGCGCGCCCGGCAGCGCGGGGCTGCCCACGGCGCCGGCCGGGGTCGCCGAGAAGCGGGGCGCGGGGGCGGGCTGGGTGATCCCGGCGGCCTCGACGAAGGTGCCCCGGGCGGCCAGGTGCGGGTGGTGCGGGGCCTCGCGCAGCGAGAGCACGGGCGCCACGCAGGCGTCGGTGCCCGCGAAGACGGCCGTCCATTCCTCGCGGGTACGGGACTTGAAGCGCGCGGCGACGGCCTCGCGGAGCTCGCCCCAGCGGGCCAGGTCCTTGCGGGCGGGGGCCTGGTCCTTGATGCCGAGGAGTTCCACGAAGGTGTCGTAGAACTGCTGCTCCAGGGCGCCGACCGCCATGTGGCCGCCGTCGGAGGTCTCGTAGCTGCCGTAGAAGGGGCAGCCGCCGTCGAGGAGGTTGGCCCCGCGCCGGTCCTGCCAGCCGCCGGCCGCCATCATCCCGTGGATCATGGCGGTGAGGTGCGCGGTCCCGTCGACGATGGCCGCGTCGACGACCTGGCCGGTGCCGCCGGGGGTGCGGGCGTGCTGGAGGGCGGCGAGGACGCCGATGACGAGGTAGAGCGAGCCGCCCGCGTAGTCGCCGACCAGGTTGGCGGGGACGGC
The DNA here is from genome assembly GCF_042722885.1 of Streptomyces sp. NPDC058401. Taxonomy (NCBI): domain Bacteria; kingdom Bacillati; phylum Actinomycetota; class Actinomycetes; order Kitasatosporales; family Streptomycetaceae; genus Streptomyces; species Streptomyces sp. NPDC058401. Next base: position 4,809 of record NZ_JBHXKA010000099.1, on the reverse strand, counting down.
CGGGGGCTCGCCCGGGTTGCCGATCATGCCGAGGGCGCCGGTGACGGCGATGTACGCGATGTCGTGCCCGGCGGTGTGGGCGAGCGGGCCGTCCTGGCCCCAGCCGGTCATCCGTCCGTAGACGAGCCGGGGGTTGCGGGCGTGGCAGTCGGCCGGGCCCACGCCGAGCCGTTCGGCGACCCCCGGGCGGAAGCCCTCGATGAGCACGTCGGCGCGCTCGACCAGGTCCAGGACGCGGGCCGGGCCGTCGGCGGACTTCAGGTCGACGAGGACGGAGCGCTTGCTGCGGTTGGTGATGTCGTAGGCCGGGTTCACGGCCAGCCCGCCGCCGCCGGGCCGGTCCACGCGCACCACGTCGGCGCCCAGGTCGGCGAGGAGCATGGCGGCGAACGGGCCCGGCCCGATGCCCGCCAGCTCGACGACGCGCACGCCCGCGAGCGGGCCGCCGCCGCTTCCGGGCGCGCTCCCCGTCACGTTCCCTGTCACTGCCATCGAGCCCCCAGCATCCGGTGGCACCACTGCCGCCACTGTGTGACACAACTGATGTAACACCAGTGATGCTAGGAACCTGTTCCACCGAACACAAGAGCAAGCGCTTAGCCGGTTGGGGCGTTTCCCGCCGCGCCGGGTCCGGCGGTCCGCGCGTCGAGCTCCTTGAGGTCCCGCTTGAGCGCGACGGTCCGGTAGCTCTCCTCCACCCATTCGCACAGCACCTCGGCCGAGGGCGCCCCCTTCTCCCCCAGCGGTACGGAGACCCAGCCGGCCCTGCCCAGTCCGTAGCCGGTCGGCTCCGCGCCGGGCGCGGTCATGGCGTGGCCGTGCAGGGCCTCGTCCTTGAGCTTCACGGAGATCCCGGGCGAGGGGCCGTCGGTGTTCCCCAGGAAGAGGAAGATCTTCTTGTTGACCTTCACGACGCAGTCCTCAGGACCCCACGGGAACTCCTCGCGCGCCTGGGGCAGCCCCAGGGCGAACTCCCGCACCGCTTCCCACTTGCGCACCGCATCCTTCACGCGGACCTCCACTCACCGCGGGCCTCACCCGCTCGCACGGACGGTTCCCTCCCACGCTAGACCGGCCGACGGCGAGGAGGCCGGAGGAATCGGACCACGGGCCCCAATCAGTGCAAACGCAAACAGATAAACCCAGGTGATCCACCGGCCGGGGGTTAGGTAGGCTGAGCGGGCTTTCAGCCTTGTTGAAGGGCTCACAGACATTTGGGGGGGCTCGGTGTCTCATCGCCGACTCGTAGCATCCGCGACCATCCTCGCGGCAGGCATTTCTCTCATACCGGGGCTGGCGAACGCCGCCGACTCCGAGCCGGGCAAGGTGCAGGGGGTATCCAAGCCCGATCTGGACTCGGCCATCGAGGCCAAGACCACCAAGTTCGACAGCCCGGCCGCCCACTCGGTCAAGGTCCCGGTCGCCGGCAAGGGCAAGACGGCCGGCAAGCTGGCGGCCTCCGAGGGCAACCCGGACCTCGCGGTGGCCCTGCACGGCACCACCTTCAACGCGCACTCGCTCGAACTGAGCATGGGCGTCACGAGCGCGGACGTCGACGTCGAGCTCACCATCGACTGGGGCGACGGCACCTCCGGCACGGCAAACGCCCACGGCACCGAAGCGGCGCACGTGGAGCACGTGTACCGCGAGGTCGGCACGTACACGGTCAAGGTGAAGGTGACCGACGCCGTCAACGGCGTCTCCGCCGAGAACTCCGTCACCGTCACCACCGAGGGTTCGGACTTCACCCCGTACACCCCGACCCGCCTGCTGGACACCCGTGTCGCCAAGGCCCCGGTCCTCGGCTACAAGTCCGCGCGGGTCAAGGTCGGCGGCTTCGGCACCATCCCGGCCGGTGTGACCGCGGTGGCCCTGAACGTCACCGTCACCAACACCTTCAGCCCCGGCCACATCACCGCCTTCGCCTCGGGCACCGAGCGTCCGACGACCTCGAACCTCAACTTCGAGCCCGGCCAGACGGTCCCCAACCAGGTCATCGTCCCGGTCGGCGCCGACGGCTACGTCGAGCTCTACAACGGCACCTGGCTGGGAGTCGACCTGATCGCCGACATCACCGGCTACTTCACCCAGTCCGCCTCCAGCGGCTACACCGCGCTCGCCCCGGAGCGCCACGTCGACACCCGCGAGGGTCTCGGCACCCGCAAGGGCCAGGTCCCCGGCTACGGGACCATCACCACCAAGATCGCGGGCAACCGCGGCGTCCCCGCCGGCGCCAAGGCCGTGGCGCTCAACGTGACGGTCACCAACCCGCGGAGCGACGGCCACCTGACCGTCTTCCCCGCCGGCAAGGCCGCGCCGAACGCGTCCAACCTCAACTTCACCACGGGCCAGACCATCGCCAACTCGGTGATCGTCCCGGTCGGCACCGACGGCAAGATCAGCCTCCGCAACGGCGGCTGGAACCCGGCCGACGTGATCGTCGACGTCGTCGGCTACTACAGCCCCGACAGCGTCAGCGCGTACCTCCCCTTCGCGCCGGAGCGCGTGAAGGACACCCGCGAGAACAAGAAGCCGCTGCCCGGCCGCTACTACAGCGCGCTCGGACTCGGCGACGGCTACCCGAACACCACGGGCTTCGTGCTGAACACCACGGTGACCAACACCAAGGGTGCCGGTTTCCTCGCGGTCGCCCCGGACCCGAACACCATCGCGGACTACGACAACGGGACCAACGTCCCCGTGCCGATCCCGACCTCGTCGAACCTGAACTTCACCGCGAACAAGACCGTCCCGAACCTGGTTCAGGCGGGTCGCGGCAACACGGGTGTCCTCGACTTCTTCAACTGGAGCGACGCCGACATCGACCTCATCGTCGACATCTTCGGCATCTACATGGACAACTGATCCGCCGGTGGGCACCGGCGGCGGCCCGACGAGGCCGTCCTCCGTGCCCACCGTGGATCACGGTGCCCCGGGAGCACGGCCGTCCAGGCCGTCTCCCGGGGCACCTCCGCCGCACACCGGGCCAGGGAGGGTCCGTACGTGCGGCCACCCGCGGGCCAAGGAGGCCCGGCGGGCTCTCCGGTCCTGCTCAAGGGCCGGCAGACCTACGACATTGGGGGGGCTCGGTGTCTCATCGGCGACTCGTAGCATCCGCGACCATCCTCGCGGCAGGCATGTCTCTCATTCCGGGGCTGGCCCACGCGGCCGACCCCGCACCGGCCAAGGGCAACGGGCTCGAAGCGCCCGACGTGGAGCAGGACCTGGCCGAGGCGAGGGGCTCCAAGTCCTTCGCCAGCTCCGCCGACCGCACCCAGCCGGCCGCCCGCAAGGGCAAGGCCGCCGGATCCGCGCAGGCGAAGGCCGCCGATCCGGAGTACAAGGTCGGGCTGAAGGCCGAGACCACCAGTGCCCACGGCCTCGCCCTGACGTCCGAGATCTCGGCCGAGGCCGGCCAGGCCCTCACCGTCACCATCGACTGGGGCGACCAGGGGAACACGGACACCTACGACGCGTCCGGTTCCGGTGCGGAGACCAAGCCGCACACCTATGCCGAGGTGGGCACGTACGTCGTCACCGTCAACGTCGCGGACACCGCCACCGGCACCTCCGTCAAGAACACGGTCACGGTCACGACGGACGGGTCCGAGTTCACCCCGTACAACCCGACCCGCCTGCTGGACACCCGTGACGGCACGGGCGCCCCGAAGGCCGCCAAGGTCGCCCCGTACAGCTCCGCGCGGGTCAAGGTCGGCGGCTACGGCAAGATCCCCGCCGGTGTGACCGCGGTGGCCCTCAACGTCACCGTCACCAACACCAACAGCGGCGGCCACGTCACCGCCTTCGCCGCGGGCACCACCCGCCCGACGACCTCGAACCTCAACTACGAGCCCGGCCAGACGGTCCCCAACCTGGCCATCGTCCCGGTCGGCGCCGACGGCTACGTCGAGCTCTACAACGGCGGCTGGGAGTCGGTCGACCTGATCGCCGACGTCACCGGCTACTTCACCCGGTCCGCCGCCAGCGGCTACACGGCGATCGACCCCGCGCGCCACGTGGACACCCGCACGGGTCTCGGCTTCCGCAAGGGCCAGATCGCCGGCTACGGCACCTTCAGCGCCACCATCGCGGGCGCCGGCTACGTCCCCTACGGGGCCACCGCGGTCGCGCTCAACGTGACGGTGACCAACCCGAAGGACGCCGGCCACCTGACCGTCTACCCGAGCGGCAAGGCCGCCCCCACCTCGTCCAACCTGAACTTCAGCGGCGGCCAGACCATCGCCAACTCGGTGATCGTTCCCATCGGCGCCGACGGCAAGATCAAGATCCGCAACGGCAGCTGGAAGGGCATCGACGTCATCATCGACGTCGTCGGCTACTACAGCCCCGCCAGCCAGGCCGCGTACGTGCCGTTCCAGCCGTTCCGCCGGATCGACACCCGCGACCCCAAGCTGTGGAAGTACGGACCGCTGCAGGGCCGCTGGTACATCTACATGAAGATGAGCACGGCGTACCCGAGCGTCAAGGCCTTCGTCATGAACACCACGGTGACCAACCCCAAGGACACCGGCTTCCTCGCGGTCGCGCCGGACCCGAACTCGAAGGAGGCCTACGACGGGGGCTGGGCGTCCGCGCCCGGCGCTCCCAGCTCGTCGACGCTGAACTTCACGCCCGGCAAGACCGTCCCGAACCTGGTCCAGGCGAGCACCGGCTACAACGGCATCGTCGACGTCTTCAACCAGAGCGACCGCAACATCGACGTCATCGTCGACGTCTTCGGCCTCTACGACGACTTCTGATCCCCGCCGAGCGGTGAACGCGGCCCGCACCGGCCGCACACGGCGCCCC